>JBDTSV010000044.1:0-5654 GCA_039930985.1 Pseudomonadota bacterium | reverse complement strand
CCGTTCAGAAAAGTCGCAAAACGCCGTCCAAGCGCGGCATGCATCGTTCGCACGATGCGCTCTCGAAGCCTGCGTTGTCCGTCGATCCGCAGTCGGGTGAAACCCACCTGCGTCACCGCATTACTCCTGACGGTTTTTATCGCGGCAAACGCGTTATCGAAAAACCGGCCGAAGTCGAGACCGAAGAATAGTTGCGGAGCGGGGCGTTCGCTCCGCTCGTAATTCATGCCGTCGGTCGCTGTCGATGTGATGAGTGGCGACAGCGGTGCGCCGGAATGCATTCCCGGCGCGCTGCTCGCACTCGCCACCGATCCCGCCCTCGAGTTGATCCTCGTGGGCCAACCCGAAGTCATCGAACCCGCGCTGGCAAACGTGCCGGCGGGTCTACGCGCGCGTCTCACGGTGCATGCCGCGGCCACCGTCGTCGGCATGTCGGAGCATCCACGCGAGGCGATTCGCCGGCGCAAGGATTCCTCCATGCGCATTGCCATCGATCTGGTAAAGGAAGGCCGTGCCGGCGCGATGATCAGCGCCGGCAACACAGGTGCACTGACCGCGATGGCGCACTTCGTGCTGAAGACCGTTGGGCCGGTGGAACGCGCGCCTATCATGTCGTCGATTCCGGCGCGCAACGGCGGCCATACCCACCTCCTCGATCTCGGTGCGAACACCAAAGCGACCGCACTGCAGCTCGCGCAATTCGCCACCATGGGCTCGATCGTCGCCCGCGATGTGTTCGGTATCGTCAATCCGCGCGTCGGCCTGCTCAACATCGGCGAGGAAGACACCAAGGGGCACGAGCTCGTGCAGGACGCGCACGAGCTGATCCGGGCCAGCGGCGTCAATTATCTTGGTTTCGTCGAGGGCAACCACATCTTCGACGAGAACGTCGACGTAGTGGTCACCGATGGCTTCACCGGCAACGTCGCGCTCAAGGCGATGGAAGGTCTCGCCAAGCTCATCGTCGAACAGTTGCGCACGGAATTCTCGCGCAACGCGACCAGCAGGCTCTCTGGGTTGCTAGCCCGCCCGGTCCTGCGTCGCGTCGGCGACAAGCTCGATCCGCGCCGTTACAACGGCGCCTGCATGGTCGGACTGACCGCAGTCGTGGTAAAAAGCCACGGCAGCGCCGACCGCGTCGCATTCGCCCAGGCCGTGGCGACCGCCGCCACGGCGATGCGCCGGGGTCTGCCCGCGGCCATTGCGAGCGCACTGGCGAAAACACCGCCTAACAACTAGAAGGGGTCGCATGTATTCACGTATCGCCGGCACGGGTTCCTACCTTCCGGAAAAGATCGTCACGAACTTCGATCTCGAAAAGAAGATGGATACCACCGACGAATGGATCCGCTCGCGCACCGGCATCGAACGCCGGCACATCGCCGCGGAAGGCCAGACCACCGTCGACCTGGGCGAGATCGCGGCGCGCCGCGCCATCGAAGCCGCGGGAGTCACCCCGGCGGAAATCGACTTCATCGTGTTCGGCACCACAACGCCGGATCTCGTATTTCCGAATTGCGGCACGCTGCTGCAGGCGCGCCTCGGCGCGCGCGGCTGCCCGGCGTTTTCCGTGGAGACCGCCTGCAGCGGCTTCATCTACGCGCTGTCGATCGCCGACAAGTTCATCAAGGCGGGCGAGGCGAAGTGCGCGCTGGTAGTCGGCTCGGAGACGCTGTCGCGCATCACCAACTGGAACGATCGCAGCACCGCGGTCTTGTTCGCCGATGGCGCCGGTGCCGTGGTGCTCAAGCCCTCGGCTGAGCCCGGTATCATGAGCACACACCTGCATTCCGATGGTGCCTACAAACACCTGCTGTACGTCGAGAGCGGCGTATCGACCGGCTTCAAAGTCGATCCGGTCACGAACAAAGTCGACATCGGCATCCGCATGGCGGGCAGTGAAGTGTTCAAAGTCGCGGTCACCAAGCTCGGCAGCGCGGTCGACGAGGCGTTGGCGCACAACGGCCTGGAGAAATCCGCGGTTAACTGGCTGATTCCGCACCAGGCGAACATCCGCATCATCAATGCCATGGCCAAGCGGCTCGAGCTGCCTATGGAGCGCGTGATCGTCACCGTTCAGGACCACGGCAACACCTCGACGGCTTCTGTGCCGCTGGCACTCGACACGGGCGTGCGCGACGGCCGCGTGAAGCGCGGCGACCTGTTGCTGCTCGAGGCCTTCGGCGGCGGCTTCACCTGGGGCTCGGCCCTCGTCAGGTTCTGACCAGAAGTCAGGCGGCTGGCGCACCGTCCGCAACGCTTGCTCGCCAGTTCGGTTCGTCGTCGCGAAGCGGCGTGCTGGTAGTTAGCTAGCGCCGGGCTGCCTTCGCCATCTCGCGCTCGAGGTCGTTGAGCAGCGACTGCACGTCCTCGTTGGCACCGGCCTCGTCATCCTCCATCAGGATGGCGCCGTCTTCGTCGAGCTCCACCTTGGTGATGCCGGGGTTGTCCTTCTCGAGCGCCTCGAGCAGGTTCATGGTCTTCATGTGTTCCTGCAGCAGCTTGCGGCTCTGCGCCACCAGCTTCTTGTGCTGCAGGCCCTGCAGGATGGTGAGCTGCAGCTCCTTGGGATGACAGGGCTTGAGCAGGAAGCGGTATACCTCGCCCTCGTTGATCGCGCGAACCGCGGCCTCGAGGTCCGCCTGTCCCGACAGGATCATGCGTATGGTGTTGGGCCACTTCTTGCGCACTTCGGTGAGCAGCTGGCTGCCGGTCATGCCGGGCATGCGTTCGTCGGACACCACCACGTCGATGTCGTTGCCGGCGAGAATCATCAGCGCCTGCTGCGCCGAGTCGGCGGTGAAAATCTCGAACTGCGAACGATCGAGGCTGCGGACCAGTGCCGACGTGAGGTTTGGCTCGTCGTCGACCAGCAGTAGTTTGCTCTTTTCCATGGACGTTACCTTTATTCCCGTACCAGCACGGATACCTTGATGGGTTCCGCAACTCCGACGCCGCTGGCGATGGTGCGCAGTCGCCCCAGCAATGAACCGGTGATTTGAGCGCCCTTCGGCACCAGACGAATTCCTTTGGCGGAGAGCACGTCGCCCTCGAGAACCATGCCCACCGCGAGGTTGGTCACGCTCACCGAGCGCGATTCGCGCCGTCCGCCGGTGGCGACCGGTGCTTTCATCATCGCGTCGGTGATCGCCGCCGGCAGGTGCGGCATGAGCTGGCGGATCTGCTGAGCGGCACCTTGCGCCGACCGGCCCTGGTTGACGAGCTGGTCGAAGCGCACCGCGGTCCAGAGGATCGCGGCACCGAGCGTCTGCGGATTCATGCTGGCAAGTTCGCCGCTGGCGAGTTCCTTGCCGGGGGCGCGCAGCTGGCCGGCCACCATGCCGGCGACGTCTTCGAGGCGTGGAATCTGCGCTAACAACTTGCCGGCGACTTCCGGGTGCGACTCGTAGAGCTTGTTTTCCTCATCGGACAACGGCTGGCCGCCGTAGACCTTGGACAAAGTTTCGGCGGGCAATGTGATGCAACCGATCTGCGAGAGCATGGAAGCGAGCCGATATTTCCACGCGCCGGGCAGGTTGAGCGCGGTGCTGGCGGTCTCGGCGTACTTCTCGATCTGCGAGGCGCGCTGCTGCGCGGCCGGGTTGATCAAGCCGAGTACTTCGACCAACACCTTCACAGTGGCGTTGAGCGTGTTCTCGAGAAGATGCTTCTCGGCATTGATCAGGTTGTACTGATCGATGCCGCAGTTGATCGACTGGAACAGCTTCTCCGTGTCGCAGGGTTTCATGAGGAAACGGAAAATGTGCCCCTCGTTGACCGCGGCCACCGTTGAGTCGAGGTCGGCCTGGCCCGAGAGCACCATGCGCACGGTGTCCGGCGCGATTTCATTGACCTTGGCAAGAAAGCGCGCGCCACTCATCTCCGGCATGCGCATGTCGGACACGACCACCGCGAAGGGTCCCTTGGAGGCGATCAATTCGAGCCCGGCCGCCGCGCCGATCGCGGTCTCGAGGTCGAGTCGGGTACGCAATTGCCGCCGAATGCCATCGAGCACATTGGGCTCGTCGTCGACGAACAGGACTCGATTGCTCATTGCGGCGTTCCTTGCAAAATCGGGGCGCAGGCTTCGCGCCACTCGTTCCACTTTTCAGTGCGTTTGTGCGAATCCAGGTACGCGATGTTCAGCCCGAGGTCCGCGGAGCGCGGATCGGTGATGTCCGGCCGATGCGCGAGACGGTCCGCGACGTGCACGATACCCGCCAGGCCGAACCCTGTGTTCGGCGCCTGCGTGGGGTCTTCGTGATAGGCGATGGCTTCGGCGATCGTGTTAGGCAGACCCCACAGGCCGACGAGATACGCGCCGACATCGGTGTGCGCGGCGCGCAGCTCGAGCATTTCGATCTGCTGCAGTTCGCCGGGGCGATTGCCGGCGATCTTGAGGACCTTCGCGTACTGCTCGGGCAGGCCCATGGCGAGCACGAGCTTGCCGATGTCGTGCAGCATGCCGGCCAGGAATGCAGCCGCAACCTGATCGCGGTCCATGTGTTCGGCGATGGCGATGCGATGCGCGGCGGTGGCCGTGGTCACGCTGTGATGCCACAACGCTTCCATGCTGAACCCTTCCACCTTCGGTGGGGCGCAGTCGGAAAAGATTCCCTGGCCGAGCACCAGCGCCATGATGCGGTCGAGACCGAGCAGTGCCCCGGCTCGTGCGACGTCGGCCACTGGCTTCTGCAGGCCGAAATAGGCGGAGTTCACCAGCTTCAGGAGGCGCGCGGTCATGGCCGGGTCGGTGGCAATCACCGCCGACACGTCTTCGATGCTGGAATTCGGTTGTTTGAGCGCTTCGACCAGCTTCTGGTAGGTAGCCGGCAGGGTCGGTAGTTTGTTGATGCGCGCCACCAGGCCCTTGACGGCTTCGCTGCCGGCGAGGTCGCGCAGCGCGAACGCGCGCGAAATCGTTCCCTGCAGGATCTCCGCGTCGCAGGGCTTCGACAGGAACTGGTGTGACACGCCGAGCGCCTTCATGACCGATTCGGTTTCCGCCTGGCCCGACAGGATCAGGCGGATCGTGTCCGGATATTCTCTTTGAACAACCTCCAAAAGCTCGGCGCCGTTCATTCCGGGCATGCGCATGTCGGTTACCACGACTTCGCAGGGCTCGGCCTTCAGCGCCTCGAGCGCTGCGGCCGCGCTGCCAACGAACGTCATCTGCCATTCATTGCGCTTGGGCCGCAGCATGCGCTTCAGGCCCTCGAGCACGCGTGGCTCGTCGTCGACGAATATGACTCGGATTGCGCTCAAGCCGCGGCTCCGGTTGCAGACTCGGCTTCAGCCTTCGTTCCGCCGATCGGCAGTCGAATCGTGAATGTGGTGCCCGCACCGGGGCTGCTGGTCACTTTGATGGTGCCGCCGTGCTTGTCAACAATGACATTGTGGGCGATGGCGAGACCCTGACCCGTTCCCTTGCCCACTTCCTTGGTGGTGAAGAATGGATCAAAGATGCGTTGCTGGATGTGCGCCGGCATTCCGGAACCGCTGTCGGTGATTTCGATCACCGCGAACTCGCCGTCGGCGCGCGTACGTACGCGAATCTTTCCCTTGCCGTTGCCGCCGTCGCCGACCACGTCGGCGATCGCGTGCGCGGCGTTGACGATAATGTTGAGCACGACCTGGTTGAATTCGGCCGGCGA
>JBDTSV010000043.1:0-33097 GCA_039930985.1 Pseudomonadota bacterium | reverse complement strand
CAAGGCCGAAGTGCGGGGCGGTGGCCGCAAGCCCCGTCCGCAGAAAGGTGGCGGCACCTCGCGCGCCGGCTCGACCCGCTCGCCCATCTGGGTCGGCGGTGGTCGCGCATTCGCGGCGAAGCCGCGCGATTTCGCGCAGAAAGTGAACCGCAAGATGTACCGCGGCGCACTGCAGTCGATGCTCTCCGAGCTGGTGCGCCAGGATCGCCTGATCGTCACGACGGCCTTCACGGTCGATGCACCGAAGACCAAGCTGGTGGCGGCCGAGCTCAAGAAGTTAGGCCTCGAAAAGGTGCTCATCATCGTCGAGGGTATCGACGAGAAGCTGTTCCTGGCCGCGCGCAACCTGCCGCACGTCGAAGTGCTGCCGGTGGCGCTGCTGAATCCGCTGTCGCTCGTGAGCTACGACAAGGTGCTCGTGACCGTCGGCGCAGTGAAACTCATCGAGGAGCGTCTGCAATGAGCGCTGCCAAGCTCGAAAAGGCCGCGAAGGTCGAAAAGACTGCGAAGGTCGAAAAGCCCGCGAAGGTCGACAAGCCCGCGAAAATCGACCAGCCCGCGAAGGTCGCGAAGCAGCCCAAGGCCAAGAAGGTCGTGGACATCAAGGACGCGCCGAAGAAAGTCGCGAGCCCGGAGCGTTTGATCAACATCCTGATCGCGCCGCACATCACCGAAAAGACTTCGCTGGCAATGCAGAACAACAATTCGTACGCGTTCCGCGTGTTGCGCGAATCGACCAAGCCGGAAGTGAAGGCCGCGGTCGAACTGATGTTCGGCGTCAAGGTGGCCAAAGTGAACCTGGTCAACGAGACCGGCAAGACTCGCCGCATGGGCAAGGTCCAGGGCCGTACCCAGGACATCAAGAAAGCCTACGTTCGTCTCGCCCCGGGCCAGACGATCGACTACGAAGCCAAGCTCAAGGCCTGAAGGTAGTTAGACATGCCAGTCATCAAAATGAAACCGACTTCTCCGGGCACGCGCTTTGTCGTGAAGCTCGACAAGTCGCACCTGCACAAGGGCGGCCCGTTCGCGCCGCTGACCAAGCCGCAGAAGAGCCATTCCGGTCGCAACAACGTCGGTCGTATCACCACGCGCCACCAGGGCAGCGGGCAGTCGCACAAGTACCGCCAGATCGATTTCCGTCGCGACAAGGACGGCATCAAGGGCGTGGTCGAGCGTCTCGAGCACGATCCGAATCGCACCAGCCACATCGCGCTGATCAAGTATTCCGACGGCGAGCGCCGTTACATCCTCGCCACCAAGGGGATGAAGCCCGGCGACGAGATTCGCTCCGGCTCCGACTCGCCGATCAAGTCGGGCAATGCCATGCAGCTGCGCCACATTCCGGTCGGCTCCATCGTGCACAACGTCGAACTGAAGCCCGGCAAGGGCGGCCAGATGGCGCGCAGCGCCGGCAATTCCGCGAGCTTCACCGCGCGCGAAGGCATTTACGCCACGCTGCGTCTGAAGTCGGGTGAGAGCCGCAAGGTTCACGTCGACTGCCGCGCCACGATCGGCGAAGTGTCGAACGACGAGCACAACCTGCGCGTGTACGGCAAGGCTGGCGCCAAGCGCTGGCTCGGCATCCGCCCGACCGTTCGCGGTCAGGCCATGAACCCCGTCGACCATCCGCACGGTGGTGGCGAAGGCAAGTCCGGACAGGGCAACCCGCATCCGGTCAGCCCATGGGGCCAGAACGCCAAGGGTCTCAAGACGCGCCGCAATAAACGTACGACCAGCATGATCGTGCAGCGTCGCCAGAACCGCATTCGTTAAGAGGATCTGCCATGCCTCGTTCACTGAAAAAAGGTCCGTTCGTCGATCTTCACCTGTTGAAGAAGGTGGAAACGGCGGCCGCCAAGAGCGATCGCAAGCCGATCAAGACCTGGTCGCGTCGCTCGATGGTCATTCCTGACATGGTTGGTCTGACGATCGCCGTGCACAACGGCCGCCAGCACATCCCGGTGCTCATCACCGAAAACATGGTGGGTCACAAGCTGGGTGAGTTCTCGCCGACGCGCACCTTCAAGGCGCACTCGGGCGACAAGAAAGTGGAGGCTTCGGCCTAACATGGAAGCGACAGCGAAGCTCAAGTACGCGCGCATCTCGCCGCAGAAGTGCCGCCTGGTGGCCGACACCGTGCGCGGCTCGGACGTGTCGAAGGCGCTCAACATCCTGAAGTTCATGCCGAAGAAAGGCGCCGATCTCGTGCACAAGGTGCTCTGGTCGGCCGTCGAGAACGCGCAGAACAACCAGGGCGCGGACGTGGATGACCTCAAGGTCACCAGCATCATGATCGACGAAGCGCCGCAACTTAAGCGTTTCGCTGCCCGCGCCAAGGGCCGCGGCACGCGCATCGTCAAACGCAACAGTCACATCACTGTCGTCGTCGGCGACGGCAAGAAGGACGAGTAAGTCATGGGTCAAAAGGTAAATCCGGTTGCCATTCGTCTTGGCATTACCCGTGACTGGGTGTCCAAGTGGTACGCGAACAAGAAACAGTTTCCGATCCAGGTACACACCGATTTCCGCGTGCGCCAGTTCCTGAAGACCAAGCTCGCCGATGCGTCGGTCAGCCGCATCCTCATCGACCGCGCCGCCAAGCGCGTCAACATCACGATCCAGACCGCGCGTCCGGGCATCGTGATCGGCAAAAAGGGTGAGGACATCGAGAAGCTCCGCGCCGAGACGGCCAAGATGCTGAAGCTTCCTCCGACCGACGTGCGCCTGAACATTTCGGAAATTCGTAAACCCGAGCTCGATGCGCAGCTCGTGGCCGATGGCATTGCCCAGCAGATCGAAAAGCGCGTGATGTTCCGCCGCGCCATGAAACGCGCCGTGATGAGCACCATGCGTTCCGGCGCGCTCGGCGTGAAGGTTCGCCTGTCGGGCCGCCTCAACGGTTCGGAAATCGCGCGCACCGAGTGGGCCCGCGAAGGCCGCGTGCCGCTGCACACGTTCCGTGCCGACATCGACTACGGTCTGGGCGAAGCCCGCACCACGTACGGCGTCATCGGCGTGAAGGTCTGGATCTTCAAGGGTGAAGTGTTCGACAAGGCCGAACTCGCGGCGCAGGCCGAAAACGTCGAAGCCGCCCAAGCCGCCCAGGGTGCTGCGGCGAATGCCGCGGCCGCCGCGGCCGCCACGACGCCGGCTGCCTAACAAGGTCACTTATTTATGTCCATGCTCCAGCCCAAGCGCACCAAGTATCGCAAGCAGTTCAAGGGAACGAACACCGGCTTCGCCCATCGCGGCAGCCACGTGGCGTTCGGTGAATATGGCTTGAAGGCGACCAGCCGAGCCCGCATGACCGCGCGCGAGATCGAAGCGGCGCGCCGCGCCATGACCCGCTACGTCAAGCGTGGCGGCCAAGTGTGGAACCGCGTGTTCCCCGACGTGCCGGTGACCAAGAAGCCTCTCGAAGTCCGCATGGGCTCGGGCAAAGGCAACGTCGAATTCTGGGTGGCGAAAGTGCAGCCCGGCAAAGTTTTGTTCGAGATCGAAGGTGTCGATGAAGCCACGGCGCGCGAAGCGTTCCGCCTGGCCGGTGCCAAGCTCTCGGTGTCCACGATGTTCGTGAAACGGCAGGTGCGTTGATGAGCGCCAAAGAATTACGCGGCAAAGCCGCGGGCGATCTGCAGTCGGAGTTGATCAAGCTTCGTCGCGAGCAGTTCTCGCTGCGCATGCAGTCGGCCAGCGGGCAGACCGTGAAGTCCTCGGACTTCAGCAAGGTCAAGAAGAGCATCGCGCGTGTCAAAACCGTGATGAACGAAAAGAAGTCAGGAGCTGCGAAATGAGCACCGAACAAGTTAGCGAAATCAAAGCTGAGGTCAGGGGTGCGCGCACGCTGACCGGCAAGGTCGTGAGCAACAAGATGAACAAGACGATCGCCGTCGAAATCGAGCGTCTCATCAAGCACCCGCGTTACGGCAAGTACATCCGCCGCACCACCAAGCTGCTGGCGCACGACGAGAACAACGAATCGCGTGAAGGCGATGTCGTGACCATCTCGCCCTGCCGCCCGATGTCGCGCCACAAGTCGTGGAAGCTGGTGACGGTCGTGGAGAAAGCGGGCGCACAATGATCCAGCTACAAACATATCTGCAGGCCGCCGATAACAGCGGCGCCCGCATCCTGATGTGCATCAAGGTGCTCGGCGGTACGCGCCGGCGCTATGCCCAGGTCGGCGACGTCATCAAGGTGTCCATCAAGGACGCGATTCCGCGCGGCAAGGTCAAGAAGGGCGAGGTGTACGACGCGGTCGTCGTTCGCACCAAGCGTGGCGTGCGCCGTGCCGATGGTTCACTGCTGAAGTTCGACACGAACGCCGCGGTGCTCCTGACCAACAAGCTCGAGCCGGTCGGCACGCGCATCTTCGGACCCGTCACGCGCGAACTGCGCACGGAGCGGTTCATGAAGATCGTGTCGCTCGCTCCCGAGGTGCTGTGACATGAACAAGATTCGTAAGGGCGACATGGTCGTCGTGTTGTCGGGCAAGGACAAGGGTCGCCAGGGCACCGTGCTGCTGGTCGATGGTGAGAAGGTCACCGTCGAGAACATCAACAAGGCGAAGAAGCATCAGAAGCCGCGCCAGGGCAAGCAGGCGCCGGTGCCGGGCGGAATCGTCGACAAGGTGATGCCGTTGCACATTTCCAAGATCGCGATCTGGAACGGTGGCGCCAAGAAGGCTGATCGCGTCGGCATCAAGCAGCTGAACGACGGCAAGCGCGTGCGTTTTTTCAAATCCAACGGCGAAGTCATCGACGCCTGATTGGCGTAGATAGATAGAGGCAGCAATGGCCAGGTTAAAAGATTTCTACAAAGAGACGGTGATCCCGAAGCTCACCAAGGACCTCGGCGTGAAGAACGCCATGCAGGTTCCGAAGCTCGTCAAGATCACGGTCAACATGGGCGTGGGCGAAGCCGTGGCCGACCGCAAGGTCATGGACGCGGCGGTGGCCGACCTCACCAAGATCACGGGCCAGAAGCCCAAGCTCTGCATGTCGAAGAAGTCGATCGCGTCGTTCAAGGTTCGCGAGAACCTGGCGATCGGCACCAAGGTGACGCTGCGTGGCGAACGCATGTGGGAGTTCTTCGATCGTCTCGTGACGATCGCGATTCCCCGCATCCGTGACTTCCGCGGCATCAACCCGCGCTCGTTCGACGGCCGCGGCAACTTCAGCCTCGGCATCAAAGAACAGATCATTTTCCCGGAAATCCAGTACGACCAGATCGACCAGCTCCGGGGAATGGACATCACGATCACCACGACGGCGAAGGATGACAAGCAGGGCAAAGCCTTGCTCAGCGCCTTCAATTTCCCGTTCCGCAAGTAAGGAACCATAGGGTATGGCCAAGACAAACATGGTCGAGCGCGAGAAGCGTCGCGCCAAGATCGTGAAGAAATACGCGGCGAAGCGTGCTCAGTTGAAAGAGCTCATTCGCAGCCCCCGATCCTCCCCCGAGGTGCGTGCCGACGCGCAGGCGAAGCTGCAGAAGCTGCCGCGCGACGCGAGCCCTTCGCGTGGCCGCAACCGCTGCGCAATTACGGGCCGCTCACGCGGCGTGTATCGCCGCTTCGGCCTGGCGCGAGTGAAGATCCGTGAAGCGGTGGGACGCGGCGAATTGCCGGGCGTTTCCAAGGCGAGCTGGTAGGAGCGAATGGCATGAGCATGACTGATCCCATTGCCGACCTCCTGACCCGCATCCGCAACGCGCAAATGGCGCGCAAGCCGGATGTGTCGGTGTCGTCGTCAAAACTGAAGACGGCCCTGGTCAAGGTGTTGAAGGACGAAGGCTATGTCGGCGACTTCCACACCGCGAGCGAAGGCGTCAAACAGACGTTGACGATCGAGCTGAAGTACTACGAAGGCCGCCCCGTGATCGACCGCCTCGAGCGTGTCTCGCGTCCGGGCCTGCGTATTTACCGCAGCAAGAGCGAGTTGCCGAAGATCCAGGGCGGTCTCGGTACCGCGATCGTCAGCACGCCGAAGGGTGTGATGACGGACAAACAGGCGCGGGCTATCGGGCAGGGCGGCGAAGTCCTCTGCATCGTGGCCTAACTAGAGAAGCCCAAGAGACAAGCATTATGAGCCGAGTAGCAAAACGACCCGTCGATCTGCCCCAGGGCGTCACCGCCACGGTCGCGGCGAACACGATCAAGGTCAAAGGCGCCAAGGGCGAGCTCAGTCTCGTCGTCGCCGATGGCGTGTCGGTCGAGCAGAAAGACAAGACGCTGGTGTGCGCCTACGCAAGCGATGCGAGCCGCATGTCGGCCGGCGCCGCGCGCGCGCACCTCGCGAACATGGTGACGGGCGTTTCGACCGGTTACGAGCGCAAGCTCGAGCTCGTCGGCGTCGGTTACCGCGCCGCGGTGCAGGGCAAGGTGCTGGGCCTGACCCTGGGCTTCTCGCACGCCGTCAATTTCCCGATTCCGGAAGGCATCTCGATGGAAACACCGACGCAGACCGAAATCATCATCAGGGGCATCGACCGTCAGAAGGTCGGCCAGGTCGCCGCGAAGATTCGCGGTATTCGTCCGCCGGAGCCGTACAAGGGCAAGGGCGTGCGCTACTCAGGCGAGCAGATCGTCATGAAGGAGGGCAAGAAGAAGTAATTCTTCGGCACTCATATGCAGATCACCAAAAAAGAGCGGCGTCAGCGCCGCGCAATCAAGACCCGCATGAAGATCCGCGAGCTGGGCGTTGCCCGTCTCACGATCCATCGCACGCCGCAGCACATTTATGCGCAGGTGTTCGATTCGCAGGGTTCCAAAGTGCTTGCCACGGCTTCGACCGTGCAGGAAGCCGTCGCCAAGGGCCTGAAGGGCACCGGCAACATCGAGGCCGCCAAGGCCGTCGGTACTGCGATCGCCACGGCGGCGAAAGCCGCGGGCGTCACCAAGGTCGCGTTCGATCGCGCGGGTTTCATGTATCACGGCCGCGTCAAGGCGCTGGCCGACGCCGCGCGTGAAGCCGGCCTAGAGTTTTAACAGGACCTAACAACATGGCACGACCCGACAACAAGAACCAGGCGCAGGACGAGTTCCTCGAGAAGCTGGTTGCAGTCAATCGCACGGCCAAGGTGGTCAAGGGCGGACGTCAGTTCGGCTTCACCGCACTGACCGTCGTCGGCGACGGCGCTGGCCGCGTGGGCTTCGGTTTCGGCAAGGCGCGTGAAGTGCCGGTCGCGATCAGCAAGGCCATGGCGCAGGCCCGCAAGAACATGGTCAATGTCGCTCTCAAGAACGACACGTTGCACTTCGCCATCAAGGGTGGCCACGGCGCGACCATGGTGTACATGCAGCCCGCGTCCGACGGTACTGGCGTCATCGCCGGTGGCGGCATGCGCGCGGTGCTCGAGTGCGCCGGCGTGCGCAACGTGCTCGCCAAGAGCTACGGCTCGCGCAACCCGATCAACGTCGTGCGCGCGACCGTCATGGCGCTGGCGAATCTGAATTCGCCGGAACAGATTGCCGCCAAACGCGGCAAGTCACTCGAAGAGATCCTGGCCTGAGCGCGGTAGAGAGGCACCATGGCTAACAAACAGATAAACGTCACGCTCAAGAAGAGCCTGGCTGGTCAGCTGAAGAACATCCAGGCATCGGTACGCGGCCTGGGCCTTCGCCGTCCGCACCAGACGGTGCAGGTCACGGACACGCCGCAGAACCGCGGCATGATTTACGTGGCTTCGCACCTTTTAAAGGTTTCGGAGTAATTCCATGACGATGCGACTCAATGACATGAAACCGGCCCATGGCGCTCGCAAGACGCGCCTGCGGGTAGGACGCGGCGCTTCCGCCGGCCAGGGCAAGACCTGCGGCCGCGGCGTGAAGGGCCAGCGCGCTCGCAAGGGCGGTTATCACAAGGTCGGCTTCGAAGGCGGCCAGATGCCCATCCAGCGCCGGATGCCGAAAGTCGGCTTCCGCTCGAAGATGGAAATGGCCGAAGTGCGTCTCGACGAGCTCGCCAAGGTCGACGGCACGGTCGTCGATATCGCGGCCTTGAAGAAGGCCAACATCATCCCGACATTTGCCGATCGCGCAAAGGTCGTGCTGTCGGGCGAGATCAAAAAAGCCTATTCACTCAAGGGCATCGGCGCCACCAAGGGCGCGAAAGAGGCCATCGAGAAGGCTGGCGGATCGGTCGAAGCTCTGCCTTTGCCGCCGAAGCCCGCGAAGCTCAAGTCCAAGAAGCAGGCCTAAGGAACAAGGCACTCAGTAAGTGGCAGACAACTCAGTCTCAAATCCGGCATCGGTTCTCGGCGACGCAGCGCGTTTCGGCGACGTACGCACGCGGCTGCTGTTCCTGCTCGGCGGACTGGTCGTCTATCGCATCGGCACATACATCCCCGTGCCGGGTATCGACCCTGAACGTGTGGCCGGCTTCTTCCGCGACAACGCGGAGACCATCTTCGGTGTCGTCAACATGTTCTCGGGTGGCGCGCTGTCGCGCCTGTCCATCTTCACCATGGGCGTCATGCCTTACATCTCCGCGTCGATCATCGTGCAGATGATGGCGATGGTCGTGCCGCAGTGGATGGAATACCGCAAGGAAGGCGAGTCCGGCCGGCGCAAGCTCACCGAGATCACGCGTTACGGCACGTTGGGCCTGGCGCTGTTCCAGTCCTTCATCACCGCCAGTGGTCTGCAGGCGCAGGGCATGGTGGTAACGCCGGGTTGGCAGTTCCTGTTCGTCGCCACCATTACGATGACCACGGGCGCCATGTTCCTGATGTGGCTCGGTGAGCAGATCACCGAACGCGGTGTAGGCAACGGCATTTCCATGATCATCCTGGGCGGCATCGTTGCCGGATTCCCGGGCGCCATCGGCCGTACCGTCGAGCAGATCAACAACGGTGAAATGCAGGGCATCATGGCCATCGTGCTCATCGTCGTCGTGCTCGCCGTCACCGCGTTCTGCGTGTTCGTCGAACGCGCGCAGCGTCGCATCCCGGTCGACTACGCCAAGCGCCAGGTCGGCCGCCGCATGTACGCGGGCCAGACCACCCACCTGCCGTTCAAGCTCAACATGTCGGGCGTGATTCCGCCGATCTTCGCCTCGAGCCTGCTGCTGTTCCCGGCGACCATTGCGGGCTTCGCCGGCCAGAACACCAGCACCTGGTGGGGCAATGCGCTGGCGGCATTCTCGGCGACGCTCGGCTATGGCCAGCCGGCGCACATCACGGCGTACGCCGTGCTCATCATCTTCTTCTGCTTCTTCTACACGGCGCTGGTGTTCAACGCGCGCGAGACCGCCGACAACCTCAAGAAGTCCGGCGCCTTCATTCGTGGCATCCGCCCCGGCCAGCAGACCGGCGAATACATCGACAAGGTGCTCACGCGGCTTACTTTGTGGGGCGCGGTCTACATCACCGCCGTCTGCTTGCTGCCTGAGCTGCTGGTGGTGAAAGGCGGCGTGCCGTTCGTCTTCGGCGGCACCTCGCTGCTCATCGTGGTCGTGGTGGCCATGGACTTCTTCTCGCAGCTTCAGGCCCACCTGATGTCGCACCACTATCCGGGTTTGCTCAAGAAGGCGAACCTCATGGGTTACGGCCGCTCGGGCGCGCCGCAAAGCTAATTTTTAGGACTCAATAACCATGAAAGTACGTCCCTCGGTAAAGAAGATCTGCAAGAACTGCAAGATCGTGCGACGTCGTGGCGTCGTATACGTCATTTGCGCAGACCCGCGCCACAAACAGCGCCAGGGCTAAGAGAAGGTATCGAACATGGCACGCATTGCCGGCATCAACATTCCGATGAACAAGCACGTGGTCATCGGCCTCACGCACATCTTTGGTGTGGGTCGGTCGCGCGCCAAGGACATCTGCGCGTCCACCGGCATCGCGCCGACCACCAAGGTGAAAGATCTCACCGAAGTGGAAGTGAACGCGATCCGCTCGGCGCTCGCCAAGACCGCGGTCGAAGGCGACCTGCGCCGCGAGAATTCGATGAACATCAAGCGGCTCATGGATCTCGGCGCCTATCGCGGCGTACGTCATCGCAAGGGCCTGCCGGTCCGCGGCCAGCGCACGCGCACCAACGCGCGCACGCGCAAGGGCCCGCGCAAGCAGGCAGTGAAGTTGAACGCGCCCCCGGGCAAGGTTTAAAGGGTAGTTAGAACATGGCTGACGAAAAGAAAGCAGAAGCCCCGGCAGCGGGTGGCGCCCAGACGGGTGGCCCGAAGAAGCCGAAGAAGGCGCGCAAGAACGTGCTCGACGGCATCGCCCACGTGCACGCGTCGTTCAACAACACGATCATCACGATCACCGATCGCCAGGGAAACACGCTTTCCTGGGCGACCTCGGGCGGTTGCGGCTTCCGCGGTTCGCGCAAGTCCACGCCGTTCGCAGCCCAGGTGGCCGCGGAGAAAGCCGGCAATGCCGCGCAGGAACACGGCGTGAAAAACGTCGAAGTCCGCGTCGGTGGCCCCGGCCCCGGTCGCGAATCCGCGGTGCGTGCCCTGAACGCCTGCGGTCTCAAGATCACCAGCATTTCCGACATCACGCCGATTCCGCATAACGGCTGCCGCCCGCCTAAAAAGCGTCGCGTTTAAGCAGGACAAATACAGATGGCAAAGTACACCGGTCCCAAGTGCAAGCTCTCGCGTCGCGAGGGCACGGATCTTTTTCTGAAGAGCGGCGTCAAACCGCTCGAAGCGAAGTGCAAGTTCCAGGTGCCGCCGGGCGGCATCAAGGGCGAGCGCAAGCAGCGCATTTCCGATTACGGCTTGCAGCTGCGTGAAAAACAGAAATTACGCCGCATGTATGGGGTCCTGGAACGCCAGTTCTCGAACTATTACGTCGAAGCGGCGCGCCGCACGGGCTCCTCGGGTGAAAACCTGCTGAAGCTGCTCGAGTGCCGTCTGGACAACATCGTGTATCGCATGGGCTTCGCCTCGACGCGCTCGGAAGCGCGCCAGCTGGTGTCGCACAAGTCGATCGCCGTGAACGATGGCGTGGTCACGATCGCCTCGTACCAGTGCAAGGCCGGCGACGTCATCACGGTGCGCGAGAAGGCCAAGAAGCAGCTGCGCATCCAGAGCGCGATGCAGATCGCGACGCAGGTCGGTCTGCCCGAGTGGGTGGACGTGAACAGCACGGAATTCCGCGGCGTGTTCAAGTCGGTGCCGGGACGGGATGAGATCCTGCCCGACATCAACGAAAACCTGGTCGTCGAGCTCTACAGCAAGTAAGCAGATTTTGATTGTTAACCCGCCTTCGGCGGGCTGAAAAATCCCGCCTAGCGGCGGGGAAGGTGGTACGAATGCAAGGTTCAGTCAGCGAATTCCTGAAGCCCCGTGTTGTGAAGGTGCAGCCCACGGCTCCGCGCCAGGCTCGTGTCGTCATCGAACCGTTCGAGCGCGGCTTCGGCCACACGCTCGGCAACGCGCTGCGGCGCGTATTGTTGTCGTCCATGCCGGGCGCGGCGATCACGGAAGTGGAAATCGAAGGCGTGCTCCATGAGTACACCAGCATCGAAGGCGTGCAGGAAGACGTCGTCGACATCCTGCTGAACTTGAAGCAGGTCGCTCTCAAGATGCACACGCGCGACAGCGCCGAGCTGCGTCTGTCGAAGAAGGGCCCGGGCCCAGTGACGGCTGGTGACATCCACACGGACCACGACATCGAAGTCGTGAACCCGGAGCTGGTGATCGCCAACCTCACGAAGGCTGGCGAGCTGACGATGACGCTGCGCGTCGAGCGTGGCCGTGGCTATCGCCCGGCGCTGAATCGCGCCGCGTTCGAAGAGCAGAGTCGTCCGATCGGTCGCCTGCAGCTGGACGCGTCGTTCTCGCCCGTGCGTCGCGTGACCTACATGGTCGACGCCGCCCGCGTCGAACAGCGCACTGACCTGGACAAACTGGTCATCGACATCGAGACCAACGGCACCATCGACGCGGAAGAAGCCATCCGTCGCGCCGGCGGCATCCTCAAGGATCAGCTGTCGGTGTTCGTGGATCTGCAGGGTGAAGAAGAAGCCTCCACCAAGGTTTCCGAAATGCAGTTCGACCCGCTGCTGCTGCGGCCCGTCGACGAGCTCGAACTCACCGTGCGTTCGGCCAACTGCTTGAAGGCCGAGAACATCCACTACATCGGCGACCTCGTGCAGCGCACCGAAGTCGAGCTGCTTCGTACCCCGAACCTCGGCAAGAAGTCGCTCACCGAGATCAAGGAAGTGCTGCAGAGCCACGGCCTCATGCTCGGCATGCGTCTGGATGGCTGGCCGCCGGCTGGTCTCAAGCACGACGCTGACCGCGGAATGATCTGAAGATCTGATTTAGTTAGGAACGAAGTAAATGCGTCATCATCTTTCCGGCAGGCAGCTGTCGCGTAACAGCTCCCACAGGCACGCGCTGCTGCGCAACCTGTCGGTGGCGCTGCTGCGTCACGAGACCATCCGCACCACGATTCCGAAGGCCAAAGAGCTTCGTCGCGTGGTCGAGCCGTTGATCACCCTCGGCAAGGAAGACAGCGAGTCCAACCGCCGTCTCGCGTTCTCGCGCCTGCGCGACACCGAGATCGTCGCCAAGCTGTTCGATACCATCGGCCCGCGCTTCAAGGCGCGTCCGGGTGGCTACACGCGCATCCTGCACATGGCTCCCCGTCCGGGCGACAACGCCCCGATGGCGCTGATGCAGCTGGTGGAGCGTTCGGCCCCGGAGGCCGTCGAGGCCGCGCCGGAAGACAAGAAGGCCAAGAAGGTCGAGGCGCCGAAGGTAGCCAAGGCCCCGAAAGAAGACAAAGCGAAGGCCAAGGCCGAGAAGAAGGGCCGCGAAAAGGCCGCCAAGGAAGCGAACGCCGCCAAGGCTGTCGCGAAGAAGGCCGCCAAGAAGACGGGCGGCGTGGCCAAGAAGAAAAAGGCTGCTCCGAAGAAGAAGAAATCTTCGAAATAAAGGGGACAGATCTATTTTTCCCGACAAACAGGCGCCGTAAGGCGCCTGTTTGCGTTCCGCCACCGAATCGATGCCGCCGGCACTCAGCGGCCCTTGCGCGGCCTTCCGCGCTGCCGAATCGGGACGTGAATGCCTGCGTGGCGAAGTACGGTTTGCACGAATTGGTCATCGCCGGTGAGCTGGTTTCGTTGCAGTTGACCGCGTATCAGCCGCAAATCGCTTTCATCGAATGGCATGGCGGCGATCTGGCGATAGCAGGCGGCGCGCCTGTCCTCCGTGTGAGCCAGCGCAAGCAGCGACGGATCAGGATCGAGAAACGGGCATTCCGCGAGTCCGGCGCGAGCGCGGTAGCTAGACCAACTGTATTCTTCCGGTGTGCTGACGATTTTTGCGCGTACCGGATTCAGGTCGACATATCGCCCGCAGGCCAAAAGGTAACGGTCCGTGTCTATTGGACTGCACTTGAAGCGGCTCTCCCACAAGGCGCCGCTCCATCCGTGGATTGTGTTCAGGCGGCGCGCGTGACGACCCGCCAGTCGTTTCATCAGCCTGCTGATACCGGAGGAATCAGCGCCTGGATCCACCACCAGATGAACATGGTTGCTCATGAGGCAATACGCGTAGACCTTGAGGCCCATCGCCGAGCGACATTCCACGAGGGTATTGAGATAGTCGGCGCGGTCCAGATCGCTGAAGAAGACATCTGCGCGGCGGTGACCGCGCTGAACGATGTGATGAGGAAAATACGCAATCGCAATTCGAGTCCGTCGCGGCATCCTTGCCTCCGTCGGCTGTCGGGGATAGCGTACGCGGCGTTGGGGTAACAGGTCGCTCCATAAAAGACCTGCCAATCGAGAAAAATAGATCTGTCCCCTTTTTCAGGAGTAAGCCATGGGTCTCGGAAAAGAATTCAAAGAATTTGCCATGAAGGGCAACGTCATCGACATGGCGGTCGGTGTGATCATCGGCGCCGCGTTCGGCAAGATCGTCGCCTCTCTGGTGGAAGACGTGATCATGCCGCCGCTCGGCAAGGTCATTGGTGATGTGAACTTCTCCGACCTCGCATTGAGTCTTGGCTTGGGCGCCGACGGCAAGACAGAAGTGCTGTGGAAATACGGCAACTTCCTGCAGATCGTGTTCCAGTTCCTGATCGTCGCGCTGGTCCTGTTCATGATGATTCGCGCTCTCAACAAACTCAAGAAGCCCGACCCGGCCGCGCCGGCACCGACCGCTCCGCGCCAGGAAGTGCTGCTGACGGAAATCCGCGACCTGCTCGCGAAGAAGTAGTTAGTTGTCGAATCGATGCCGGCCGCCGTTCGCTACACCTGGATGTTCCGGACCGCGGCCGTCTGGTTCGTGTTCGTCGGCGCGGCGCTGCTGTGGAGATTCGGCCTCACCGATTACGAGCCGAAATTGCAAATCTACGGCCTGCCGATCGGCGTCGGCGCGCTCGCCATCGGTGTGTTCCTCTTTCGCCGCGCCCGCGCGGCCATCGGCGCTTCGGCCGGGGTCGCAGCATTCCTTTGCATCTGCGCCACCGTGGCCGCGCCGAACGGGCGCGGTCCGGTCATCCTGTTTTTCGCGGCGGTGGCCATTGGCTGCGGCGTGTATGCAGTGCTGGCCGCGCGTGTGCTGCTCGATCGCCAGGGCTAGACGCGTTCAGCTCTTCTGTGCCAGTAACGTGTTCAGCTGGTCGATGAGCTCGGGAATCATTCCCTCGCCATAGCCGGTATGGTCCGCGGCCACCTTGCCATCGCGACCGATCACGATCATGCGCGGGATGGCCCGAACGTCGTACTTTTTCGAAGTCCTGCCGTTCTGATCGCGCAAGATGGTGATGGGATAGTCCTTGAGCACATCGACCACGTATTTGAACGGCTTCAATTCATCGTGGAAATTGACCGCGATCACCTGAAGGTGATCGGGTCCGACGCGCTTGACGACGCTGGCGAGCACCGGCAATTCCTTCTTGCACGGGCCGCACCAGGAAGCCCAGAAGGACACGATCACCACCTTGCCGTGATAGTCGCTGATGCGGATCTTGTTGCCCTCGATGTCCTTGCCGAGTTCGTCTTCCGGCGTGCTTCCCGCGGCTAGCAACGGGCGCACCTCCGGCTCGGGCTTGGCGGCATCGCCCGCCAATACGGCTCCCGGGCACATCAACGCCATCAGTGTCAGAAAGGCAGCACTACGCATTGAAGGCTGCCCTCGTCAGATTCTCCTGCCCGCCCGGCCGCGCCACCATGTCGTCTTCGATGCGTACGCCGCCAAACAGCTTCAGCTGCTCGACACGCTTCCAGTCGATCATTTTTCCAATCGGTTTCTGTCGCGCCTCGTTCAACAACTGGTCGATGAAATAGAAGCCGGGTTCCACCGTCACCACGAAACCGTCTTCGAGTTTGCGCGTGAGGCGCAGGAACGGATGGTTGTACGGCCGCTCGATCTGCTGTCCATCAGGTGTGCCCTGCAGGCCCCCGACATCGTGCACTTGCAGGCCTAACAGGTGGCCGATGCCATGCGGATAGAACACGCTGGTCAAGGCATTGTCGACAGCTTCATCGGCACTCACAGTGATCACGCCGGCCTCATGCAGGAACTCGCTGATGGCGCGGTATGACGCCTGGTGGAAGTCCTTCCAGTCGAGGCCCACGCGCACCTGCGCGCAGAGCTTCAGTTGCAGCTCGTCGAACTGCTCGATGAGCGCCGCGAACCCGGCGTCGTGATGCGAATGCGTACGCGTGATGTCCGAGGCGTAACCGCCAAACTCCGCGCCGGCATCGATCAACAGCGAGTGGAGTATCGCCGGCTTCTCGCGCTGCTGGATCTGGTAGTGAAGAACGGCGCCGCCTTCGTTCAGGGCAATGATGGGGTTGTAAGGCAGCTCTCGTTCGCGCTGGCCGCAGGCGGCCATGAACGCCAGTGCGATCTCGAACTCGCTGGCCCCGGCGCGAAACGCACGCTCCGCGGCCGCGTGGCCGTGCGCGCCCAGCACATTCGCTTCGCGCAGCGCCGCGACCTCGTATGGCGTCTTCGCCGCGCGTCCATAGTCGAGCCGCGCGATGAGATGTTCGGGGTTTATCGCGCCCGGGCCCCAGCCCAGCAACTCGGCGAAGGGCGCGCCGATGAATGCCGAGCGTGAGAGATCCTTGGGCAGTGCGGCGCGGGCCGCCGCACGGTCCGCGCAGCTCACGATGTCAAAGGCGCCGGACCAGTAAGTGCTTGGCAATTCAGGCGACTTGTGCCAGTAGTCGACGGGCTGGTGGATCAGCAGCAGCGGCTTCTTGCCGGGCGCGAAAAACAGGAATGAATCCGGCGCGTCGCTGAGCGGTGCCCATACCTTGAAGGGCGCCTGGACGCGAAACGGCAGGTGATGATCGTCGAGGAAGAGCAGAGGAGCGGTACCGGAATGAACCAGCAGGGACTCGTAACCAGTCTCCGCCAGCGCCATGCCGCTGCGCTTCTTCACGATCTCGAGGTGTTCGGCGAACAAGACCGACCAGGATTGGGTGTTTTGTCTAATCACTTGCGCATTCATGGCCCGATTCTATGCGCCGGCAATCCGTCGTAACGCGTTGATGCGACGCAACATAATGCCAATCCCGACTGCCAGCAAGAGGAAGCCCGCGACTTTTGCCTGGGCGTCACGCGTATCCATCGATGCCTTGTCGCCATCAGCGGACAGAAATTGCACTTGTTTCAAATAGATTGGGGAATCGATAAAATCTCGCGCCGCGATGTAAATCGTGGCAACAAACGTTTGTTTAGTCTCACTTACCACTAGAAAATTTTGGGGTACTCCTACATGAAATTGAACGTTGCTCTCGTCGCCTCGCTCGCGGCTTTCGCGCTGATGACCGGTTGCGCCAAGAAGGACGCGGAAGTTGCCGCTCCTGCTGCTGACGCCGCTGCTTCTTCGGCTGATGCCGCTGCTTCTTCGGCTGATGCCGCCGCCTCGTCGGCTGCCGCTGCTGACGCCGCCGCTGCTCCGGCTGCCGACGCCGCCGCTGCTCCGGCTGCTGACGCCGCTGCTGCTCCGGCCGCTCCGGCCGAGGCCCCGAAGCCGTAATCGATCCGTTAAACGATCGATAATTGCTTCGAGCCTGCAAGGCTCATGACACGGCCCGGACAGAGCGCAAAACGTTCTGCCCGGGCTTTGTTTTTTCGGGAGTGTGAAGCGTGACAGTCAGTGTCCGTGATGCACGCGGCGCCGCCCGCGATCGCGACTGGATCGAAAGCGTCTACCGCGATTACCTCGACGATCTCTCGCCGCTCAACACCGGCGTCTTCAGCGCGACTTCGCTCGGCGAAATCGGCTACAGCGAATCCGACCAGCTGGCGCGCTGGTTCGGCGACTCATCCGTCAATCCTCTGGTCATCCTGCGCGGCGTGGAGCCGGTCGGATTTGCCATGGTGGCGCGCGGCAGCGCCACGCCGGGCAAGGCCGCCGATTACCGCATGGCGGAATTCTTCGTGGCGCGCACTTCCCGCCGCCGCGGCGTGGGCCGCCTCGCGGTGGAGCTCATCCTCAATCGCTTCGCGGGCCGCTGGGAAATCACCGAATACCTGCGCAACCCGGTGGCCGTGGCGTTCTGGCGCCGCGTGGTGGCTAACTACACCAATGGCCGTTTCCAGGAGCGCGTCACCAATGGCGAAGTGCGACAGGTTTTCGAATCCGGCGTTTCGCGCGCCCAGAAACCCGCCTGATTCAGCTCCGCGCCGCGCCGTTTTTTTCACCGTATTGCTCCTGATGACGATGGAAGGCGGATATGCCGGTTCGCGGCCGAGCGGTTCGCTGGTTCCCACACGCTCGGAAGTGATTGCCACGCAGGGCATGGCGGCCACCAGCCATCCGCTCGTGAGCCAGGTGGCACTCGATGTCCTCAAGCGCGGCGGCAGCGCGGTGGAAGCGGCCATTGCCGCCAACGCGACGATGGGACTCATGGAACCGACCGGCAATGGCTTGGGCGGAGATCTGTTTGCGATCGTCTGGGATGCGAAGAGCAGGAAGCTCTACGGGCTGAACGGCAGTGGCCGTTCGCCAAGGTCGCTCACGCTCGACATGCTGCGCGCGGAACTGCGCAAGCTGAACTCGCCGACCATTCCGCGCACTGGGCCGCTGCCAGTGTCGGTGCCGGGCACCGTCGATGGCTGGTTCGAGCTGCACGGCCGGTTCGGCAAGTTGCCCATGAAAGAGCTGCTACAGCCCGCAATCGCGTACGCGCGCAATGGATTTCCGGTCACCGAGGTCATCGCCGAAGGCTGGGCGCGCAATGCGCGCGTGCTGTCGAAGTATCCGGGCTTCGCCGACACCTACATGCCCAACGGCCGCGCTCCGGCCAAGGGCGAAGTCTTTCGCAATCCGGACCTGGCGAATACCTTGAGCGCCATCGCCGAAGGCGGCCGTGATGCCTTCTACAAAGGCGACATTGCCAGGAGAATCGAAAGCTACCTGCGCGCCAACGGCGGTTACCTGACCGCCGCCGACCTCGCGAATCATCGCTCCGAGTGGATCGAGCCCGTCTCGACTAACTACCGTGGCTACGACGTCTGGGAGTTGCCGCCGAACACGCAGGGCGTCGCCGCGCTGCAGATGCTCAATATTCTCGAGGCCTTTGACTTGAAGTCCATGGGCTTCGGCAGCGCCGACTACCTGCACGTGTTCATCGAAGCCAAGAAGCTCGCCTTTGAAGATCGCGCGCGGTATTACGCCGATCCGGAATTCGCGAAGATTCCGCTCACGGCACTGCTGTCGAAGGCCTACGCGGCCAAACGCCGTACGCTGATCAAAGTGGACAAGGCCGCGCTCGAGTATTTCGAGGACCCGAAAGCGCTCGAACAGGGCGATACCATCTACCTGACCGTGGCGGATTCCGCCGGCAACATGGTCTCGCTGATCCAGAGCAACTATCGCGGCATGGGTTCGGGCATGACGCCCACCGGCTGCGGTTTCATCCTGCAGGATCGCGGCGAGTTGTTTTCGCTTGAGGACGGCCACGCCAACGTCTACGCGCCCGGCAAGCGGCCTTTCCAGACCATCATTCCAGCCTTCGTCACGCGCGACGGAAAGCCCTGGCTATCTTTCGGTGTCATGGGCGGTGCCATGCAGCCGCAGGGTCACGTGCAGATCCTCGTGAACCTCATCGATTTCGGCATGAACCTGCAGGAGGCAGGTGACGCGCCGCGCGCGCGTCATGACGGCTCGAGCGAGCCCACGGGCGAGCGCATGCATGACGGCGGCGCCGTCGTGCTCGAGGTCGGCGCGTCGCCCGCAGCCGTGCAGGCCCTGCAGGCGCGCGGACACAAGGTGACGGTGAGCAACGACGGCGATTTCGGCGGCTACCAGGCCATCATGCGAAATGCCGAAGGCGTATATTTCGGTGCTTCCGAATCGCGTAAGGACGGCGCGGCGCAGGGTTATTAGGCGAGGGTGGCATCAATGAGACGTCGTGAATTCTGTTGGTCCGCCCTTGCGGCCGGAGCGCCAGCCGTTTTGTGGAGCTCCGCCGCCCGCAGCGACGATGCAGACCCATTGATCGTAAGCCTTCGCGCCGCGTATGCGGCGTTGACCAGCTACACAGATGTGATCCACGTGGCGTCCGAGGCGTCCGGCCGGTCGTGGATTGGCGAAGTGCGTACCGCATTCGTGCGTCCGAATCGCTTGTGCTCACAGGTCAGCCTGTTCGGCAATACAGAGACCGTCGTCATCATCGATGGCGGATCGATCAAGGAGTGGAGCGCGAAGCGCGGATGGAGCGGGCCACTGTCATTGGGAGCGGCATTGGCAGGCCTGCAGGGCGCCAACCGTCTTTATGGATCCATGGGACATCTGATCGCGTTGCTACTACTCGCAGAGTCCTCCGGCGAAGCTCCCGCCCTCAGCACCATGACCAATGTCGTTTGCACACAGAAGCAGGCCAGATGTCTGATGTGGGAAGGTACGTCGGGCACGTCGGGGAACCGAAAGCGTTCCTTCACCCTTGATCCGGCTACCGGCCTGATTCGCAAATTCACCTGCGTCGATGCGAACGTCAGGGCCGCCGGGCTCATAGATTGCCGTGTTGACGCCCTGCTCAACATGGACGCTGTCGTCGCGGCGCTGACCCGCGCCCCAGACCAGCCCATGTCGTGGGATGCGTACTGATCAGGCACTTCGGGAACCACGATGCTCCATGCCGCTACTCACTGGAGTTGGCGCCGGTGGTGCGGTCCGCGCGAGCCTCGTTAACCGATTGCGAGAGCTCGAGCACATGAGACTAGGGGGGTTCTGTGCCATCGGCGCCAGCACCGGCGATTCCGCATGTCATCGACCTATTGAATGGCCGGAATTCCGAGTTGAATTGAATCTTCGGGCGTCCCGAACTCCGACGCCTTGGGCTTGCGCGTGGTCGCGGCGATTTTTCCCGAATGAATGTCGTCGAGCTTGGCGTGCGTGGCCTTGGCTGCGGCCACCAGCTCGGGATACGGCCGGTCGGTGACGTCTATCCAGCCAATGTTGTAGTTCTCGCCATCGCGTCGTCCGGTCGCGGGTTGATCGATCCATTGGTACCAATGCGTGCCGACTATCGCTCGATGCTCCGCGGCGTGTTCAACGTAATATGAATACGCAACGCCGCGCTCCGCCTGGTTCATCGCCTGCACCAGCCCCGGAGCCAGCCCGCGTTCCGGTACGCCGAAATGAAATTCGCCGATGAGTATCGGCAGCTTCTGAATCGCGTAGACCCGGTCGATGAAATCCTTTGGCGGCGCCCAGCGATATTTGTTCATGCTGTACACGTCGAAGCCGCGCGCCAGCGCGATCACCTCGTCGGGTGGCGTGCCGCCGAAGCGGATGCCCAGATTCAGGTGGTTAGGATCATGACGCCTGACCGCCGCATTCACGATCTCGAGATAGCGCGTGAAGGCCGCATGCACCAGCTCCTTGCGGATCGCGGGCGTGTCGCCTTTCATCAGCCCGGCCTTGAACTTCTGTTGAATCGCACTTGCCGGCCCTGCCAGCACCAGGTCGACGAGCTGGCTTTCGCGCGCCGGCCAGGGCGGCTCGTTACCGATGAAGTAGCCGATCATCCACGGGTCGTCCTTGCGGTCCGCGAGCTGCTGGGACGCCTCCGTGTCGACCCGCCTGGCGAACGCGTCGGAGTACACATCGGGCAGACCCATGATCGCGCCTTCGCTCTGCTGCCAGCCGCGAAGCGGATAGACATAGGGTTGCCGCAGCGGCGACCCGGCGGGCAGGTCATCGTTGAGCGTCGCTCCATAGGCGGTATTGAGCCCCCAGGCACGCATGCGCCGCGAGGTGAGCTGCGCGCTCGACGCGCGCCAGTCCGCGCCGAAACGCTGGCGCAGGTTGGCCGCGTAGAAAGACACCGGGTCGCGCAGCGGGTCAGCGTCGGCATTGGCTGCCGGAAATTGCGCGGCCGTGGGAATGCTCGCAAACAACTTCGAACGCCCCACGATCAGGGTGAGTGGCGGTTCCGCGCCGGCTCCGTTCACGCCAGCGGAATAGAAGCGGCACCCCTCAGGGTCGACGAACCACCAGCGGTCGTTCACTTTCTCCACGCGGAAGAACCCGGTGGCTTTGCGCCGGCCCGCCGCGAAGCCGCCATAGCGGCACGCCCGCAGCGCAGCCTTCGGCACCAGCATGCGATTTTCCTGCGCCCATTCGCTCTTGAGCGCCTCGAGCGTGCGTGCCTTGCCAGGCCAGTCGCCATGCAGGTACTGACCGAAGTCATCGATGAGTGGAGTGCCGCCGTCGAGCACGTCATCGCCCGGATCGGTCTTCGACAGGCTGACCTTGCGGATCTCGAGTGTGGAGGCATGCGCCGGGTAGCGCATCGTGACGCTTATGGCGCGCACGTGTTTCACGGGCGCATTCCCGCCGGCTTCGATGTTGATCCAGTAGCTGTTGCGCGGCTGGTTGACAGTGGCCGCCAGGTCGCCCGCGTCGCCCAGGCCTTGGCGGTAGAAGCGCAGCGGAATCGACGCGCGCACCCACACATTCGCAAACGGATGAATGCGCTTGGAGACATTGCCTTCGTCGCTCACCAGGCCGAGCTCGAAGCGCTCGCTGCTGGACGCACGAAATTCCACCACGAGGAATTCCGCATCGGACCAGTCAGAAGGCAGGTGGGCGTCGAGGTCGGCGAGCGGCCATTGAGCGGTGGATACCTCGCTGCCAAACACGGCTCGTTGCGGGGCCGTGTGAGCCATGACGGCATGAAGCCCAACCGCGAGCGCGCAGATCAATGTCTTTGTTTGTCTCATCGTGCCCCTGGGATAATCGGCGCTGGTCTATTGGCGATCAGATGACGCCCGGAACGAAGCGCCACTTCACGCGCGCCATGTACTGCCTGTAACCATTGTCGGTGAGCAGCAGGTGCCGTTCTTCGGTGATCGCCCGCAGCGCGTAGATGGCCGTCCAGCCGCACAGTGCGAACAGGGCATAGGCGGCGGCGCGCAGGTTCCCGGCCACGAACACCAGGTACAGGTTCGGCAGCGCGCCGATCCACCAGGCGAGATTCTTGGCGGCGTAAGCCGGGTGGCGCACGTAAGAATAGGGGCCGCGGCTGACGATGCCGCGGTTGGTCAGATTGCTGGCCTTGAATCCCAACGCCACCGACGCCCACGAATAGATAGCGAGTGCCGCCAGCAGCGCGATGTTGGCGGCGAAATGCACCACGTCGTTTTCGAAATGCGGGAAATCGGTGCTCTGCCACTCGAAGAACCGGCCGGTCAGGTCGTTGACGGGTGGGTAGCAGGCGAGGCAGATGAACCAGCCGAAAAAGCTGGGGTCCACCGTGCGGATGCGATTGCCGAGCGCCGGCACTTCGACGATGTAGCCGAGCGTGAACAGCAATGTGTCGACGAACAGGATGAGCTGGAAGCAGGCCCAGAACAGCGAGTTGTCGAACAGCGCGCGACCGGACTGCCCATCTTTGAGACCGTCGTAGAACTGGACCACGGAGTTGGCCATGTCGTTGGCATGGTTCAGGCACCAGTTGATCATGAGCGGCGCGAAGAAGAACTTCAGCAGCAGCACGAGCCCGGCTTGTTTGGCGGCCTGCGACAGACCGGCGCGCAATGGCAGTCGCCAACGCTCCTGCGAAAGCAATGCGAGCCGCGCCCGTGATGGCGGCCTGTGCATGCGAGCCAGGCTGAAGCGCAACCCGCGAAGAAGCACGAACGCTTTGGAATGCAGCCAGGGATAGCGCGCGTAGTATGGGATCAACACCAGCGCGTACAGCGCGATGAGCGCTAGCAGCAGTGTGCGAGCCGTGAAGACGGCGTCGCCCCCGAACGTGCCGAACTGCCACTGGCCCTGCAGCATGCCGCGGCGAAAACCGGTGAGATCGGCGATGACCCAGTACGAAAGGGCTATGAACCCGAGCGTCGAGAGGTAGTTGGCGGCGAAGCGCCTGGTGAGGATTGAGGAGAACATGTCATTGATTCTTCAGTGCGACCCGATCGTGCCATCAAATCGTCGCACGAGCCGCACGATTCTCTCACCGACCAGAATGAGATCGCCACTGCGCTGGTCGGCCGCCATGCTGCTGAAGTGCCGCTTCGTGTGGCTCGGGAGCGCTTCCCAGCTGAGGCCGCCATCGCGCGAGCGCAGGATCGCGCCCTGACTACCGACCAGTAGCGCGTTTCCGGTGCGCGGCTCTAACATCCCTTGGCGCAATGCGCCGTCGGTGCCGCTCGGCACCAGGCGCCAGGTGAGGCCCTGATCCTGCGAGCGCAGGATCGTCCCATGCGCGCCGAAACACACCAGCGTCAAGTTGGCGCGCAACATGCGGCGCAGTTCGTTCGTGCTGCCCGAGGCAACGCCCTGCCACGTGGCGCCGAGATCGGTCGAGCGCAATAACGTGCCGGCCGCGCCCATGAGAAACAGACTCCCGCTGGTTTCGTCGGCGAAAGTTCCGAAGAGATCCTGATCTGTGCCGGTGGCGACACGGCGAAATGTTTGCGTGCCATTGTCGCTGCGCGCCGCGGTGCCCGCCTTCCCGCCGATGATCATTACACCGGAACGCTCGAGCACCGCGCCTTGCCAGAACGGCCCGTCGGTCGAAGTGCCCGGAACCGGCACCGGTTGCCATTGCAGGCCGTCGTCGTGCGACACGCGCAGTTCGCCACCCGCTTCGATGGCCACCATGTTCTTTCGCGAACGATCGACGAGTACCCCAGGAAACTCTCGCCCGGCTTCGGTCGGCGATGAGTGGCGCACGTCCCAACCACTGCCATCTGCATTCGAGCGAAGGATCACGCCCGGCGGGCCCACCGCGATCAGCGCTTCGCCCGAAGGCGCCAGAACGATCCCGCGAAGATCGGGCGGCGCGGCGGGGTTCGGATAGGCGACGGTGAGGGCGCGCCAGCTCGATCCGCCATCGACGGAGCGAATGACGTCGCCCAACTTGCTGGTGGCGACGAGCGCGTCACCGCGCGGCGTGGCCGCGATATCGCGCAGCGACATGTCGAGCGAGCTCCGCGCGTCGCTCCAGTTCAGGCCTGCGTCCGTGGAACTCGCGATCATCCCGCCAGTACCAAAGGCAATGACCCGGCCGCGCGACGCATCGTCGATGAGCCCATGCACTTCGCCGTGAATGTCGGCGGAAACCTTGTCCCAATGCGCGCCGCCGTCCGTCGATCGAGCCAAACGGCCGGCCTGGTCGAGCACGATGAGCGAGCCGCTGCGCTCGTCGAAATGGATCGCGCTCAGGAAATTCTTGCGTCCGTCGAAGGCGATGTCGCCGCCTTCCCAGGTGTGGCCGCCGTCCGGCGAACGCAACACGTCACCGTTGTGGCCAATCATCACGATGGCGCCACGCAGCGGATCGAGCGCGCAACCGGTGAAGAAGGCCTTGGTGCTCACCTGCATGAGGTCCCAGCTTGCCGCGTCGTCCTCGGAGGTGAGGAAGCGGCCGAGGGCACTGGTGGCGAGCAGTAGTTTGCCGAAGCGATGAAACGCGGTGACCGGCGTCAGCGGCGCGGGCATTGTCAGCGCCGTGATCTGCCAGCTTTCGCCCGCGTCCCTGGAGAATCCGATCAGCCCATCATCGCCGCCGATCAAGATCGCCTGGGTCTGCGGATCGAGGAACAACGCCTGAAACGCCGTCTTCAACTGCGATTCGACCACCGTCCAGTTCTTGCCGTCGTCGATCGAACGCACGATCCTACCGTTCGTGCCCGCGGCCACCCAGGTTTTGCTCCGGGCCTGATTGACGACAGCACGCAGGTCGGTATTGGCAACCTTCACCTTCGCGCTGTTCCATGTGCGGCCGGCGTCAGTCGATCGCAGGATCGTCGCTCCAGTACCCACCGCGATGATCACGCTGCCATTGTCATTGGCGGAGGCGCGCGCGAGGTCGGCCGTGCCGGGTGTTAGGGCGTGCGACCAGGTTGCCCCATCTTCCGAACGCAGGATGGTGCCGTCGCTGCCGAAGACCAGCAGCGCGCGCGAGCCGCTCACGAGCAAGCTGCCTGTGAGTTCCGGATTGATCACCAGGGCCTGGTAGACCGGCGTTTCCGGGCGCGCGGCGGTGGCGAAGGGAGAAGACCCGAGGAACGCCGCGAGCAGGACGAGGGCGACAGCGGGCTGCGCGGCGCTACGCGCCATCGGATGGGGTGGCTTCGGCCTGCGCCAGATCGGCAAGCTCGCCGACCAGTTGGTTCAGAATCTCGACGTTTCGCCGGATGCGCTCGTGCTGTTCGCGCACCTGTTCGGCCGTGAAGCTGTACTTGGGATTGAGCAGCATGCCGGTGGTGGTGTGGACCACCGCCAGGGGAGTGCGTAAATCGTGCGCCATCTTGGCCAGCACGGCTTCCAGGCTCTTCAACTTATCGTCCATGCCTCTCCCCAAGCCCAACGACGCGGAAGTGTACGGGCAGCTGACGGTAATGCCCGCGAAGGCGCATATCCAGTCCTATCGTCAGGAATGTCCGACGAGGCACACTCCGGCGGTGTCGAACCACCGGAAAACCGGCGAATGGTATCGAAGTGCATGCCGGCGACCGTGCGTTGGCGAATTCGACGCTGGACTTCGATCGGCGTTGCCGGCGCGCCTGTGCCCCGGCAGTGCCTCTATCTACTGACCAGCGGCTTCAGGTATTGCGCGGTATACGACTTCGCGTGCCCGGCAACTTCCTCCGGTGTGCCCGTCGCGAGGATGGTTCCACCGCCGGCACCACCCTCGGGACCGAGATCGATGATCCAGTCCGCGGTCTTGATCACGTCGAGATTGTGTTCGATCACCACGACCGTATTGCCCTCGTCGCGCAGGCGGTGCAGCACGTCGAGCAATTGGGCGACGTCGTGGAAGTGAAGACCGGTAGTGGGTTCGTCCAATATATAGAGAGTACGGCCGGTCGCGCGCTTGGCCAGCTCTCGCGCCAGTTTGACCCGCTGGGCTTCGCCACCGGAAAGAGTGGTGGCGCTCTGCCCGAGCTGTAGATAGGACAGGCCGACGTCCATGAGCGTCTGGAGGCGCGTGCCCACGCCCGGTACGTTCTGGAACAGGCGCAGTGCATCCTCAACGTTCAGGTCGAGCACTTCGTGGATGTTCTTGCCGCGCCAGCGGATATCGAGCGTCTCGCGGTTGTAGCGCTGGCCCTTGCACACATCGCAGGGAACATAGACATCGGGGAGAAAGTGCATTTCCACCTTGATGAGGCCATCGCCCTGGCAGGCCTCGCAGCGGCCGCCCTTCACATTGAAGCTGAAACGCCCGGCGTCGTAGCCGCGCGTGCGCGACTCGGGGACCTCGGCGAACAGTTCACGCAGCGGACCGAACAACCCGGTGTAGGTCGCCGGGTTGGAGCGTGGCGTGCGGCCGATCGGACTCTGGTCGATGTCGATGATGCGATCGATCTCCTCGAGTCCCTTGATCTCCTCGCACGGCGCCATGTCCATGACGGTGCCGTTCAGTTTGTGGTTGGCATGCGTGAACAGCGTATCGTTAACCAGCGTGGATTTTCCGGAGCCGGAGACTCCGGTGACGCAGGTGAACAGGCCGAGGGGAAATTCCGCGGTGACCTGCTTGAGATTGTTGCCAGTGGCGCCGATAACCCTGATGACGCGTTTCGGATCGCGCGGGGTGCGCAGGCCCGGAAGCGCGATCTGCGTGCGGCCCGACAGGTATTTTCCCGTGAGCGAGTCTGGATGCTTTTCGATCTCGGCCGGTGTGCCTTGCGCCACGATCTCGCCGCCATGAACGCCGGCGCCCGGGCCGATGTCCAGTACGGTGTCGGCGGCGCGAATCGCTTCTTCATCGTGCTCGACCACCAGCACGGTGTTGCCGAGATCGCGCAGATGCTTGAGCGTCGCCAACAGCCGCTGGTTGTCGCGCTGATGCAGGCCGATCGACGGCTCGTCGAGAATATACATGACGCCAGTCAGGCCCGAACCGACCTGGCTCGCAAGGCGGATACGCTGCGCTTCGCCGCCGGAGAGCGACTCGGCGCTGCGATCGAGCGTTAGATAGTCGAGCCCGACATCGACGAGGAACTTGAGGCGATCGCCGACTTCCTTGACGATCTTGTCGGCCACTTCCGCGCGCCACCCCGCCACGTCGAACGAGCCGAACATCTTCTTCGCGTCGCCCACCGTCAGATGCGCTATCTCCGGAAGACTATGCGTGCCCACGAATACATTGCGCGCCGTGCGGTTGAGCCGCGTGCCCATGCAGTCGGGGCAGGGCTGGCTGCCGAGATACTTCGCGAGCTCCTCGCGCACCGGCAGCGAATCGGTTTCCTTGTAGCGCCGCTCGAGATTCGGAATGATTCCCTCGAAGCGGTGTTTCTTCTTCGTGGTGCGGCCGTTGCCGTGCAGGTAGCGAAACTCGACCTCGTCATTGCCGCTGCCGAACAGCATCACCTGTTGGGCTTTTTTCGACAGTTCTTCCCACGGAGTTTCCGGATCGAACTTGTAATGCTTCGCCATCGCCGTGATCAGCGCGAAGTAATAGGCGTTTTTGCGATCCCAGCTCTTGATGGCACCACCGGCCAGCGACAGGTGTGGATAGGCGACGACGCGCAGCGGATCGAAAAAGTCCTTGAGGCCGATGCCATCGCAGGTCGGGCAGGCGCCCGCCGGGCTGTTGAACGAGAACATCTTGGGCTCGAGCGCCGGCACGCTGTATCCACACACCGGGCAGGCCTGGCGCGAGGAGAACAGGGTTTCGTCCTCGGGGCGGGCCACCTTTTCCGATTCATACGGTGCCAGGCGCGCGGTACCTCCGGAAAGCTTGAGCGCGGTCTCGAGCGATTCCGACAGGCGCTGCGCCGCGTCCGGGCGGATGCGCAATCTGTCGACCACCGCTTCGATGGTGTGCTTCTTCTTCGCGTCGATCTTCGGCACGGCGTCGAGCTCGTGCACGCGGCCATCGACGCGTACGCGCACGAAGCCCTGGCCGCGCAGCTGCTCGAAGACTTCAGCGTGCTCACCCTTGCGATCGATGATGATGGGCGCCAACAGCAGCACGGCGAGCCCATCCGGCAACTTCACGATCTGGTCCACCATCTGGCTCACGGTCTGTGCCGCAAGGTCGATGCCATGGTCGGGGCAGCGCGCGATGCCGGCGCGCGCGAACAGCAGGCGCAGATAGTCGTAGATCTCCGTGATCGTGCCGACCGTGGAGCGCGGGTTGTGGGAGGTGGCCTTCTGCTCGATCGCGATGGCCGGCGACAATCCCTCGATGCTGTCGACGTCGGGCTTGTCCATCATCGAGAGGAACTGGCGTGCGTAGGCCGACAGCGATTCCACGTAGCGTCGTTGACCCTCGGCATACAGCGTGTCGAAAGCCAGCGAGGACTTTCCCGACCCCGAGAGACCGGTGATCACGATGAGGCTGTCGCGCGGCAGGTCGACGCTGATGTTCTTGAGATTGTGGGTGCGTGCGCCGCGAATCCGGATCTGTTGCTTGGTCAACGGGAATATCTCGCGCGATTGAATGGAAACCGCGGAGTTTAAGCGGCGAGCCACGCGAGTGCATAACCAGTACTTTGCCGCCGTTGGTACTGTATGGCGCCGATTGACGCGCTAGATCAGGAACTTGCGTCGTTCTTTTCGCTGAGCGGCGCCCGCAGGATTTTCTTTCCCGTGAACATGGCCGACACCAGGTTGCCGCCACCACGGACTTCGGTCAGCACCACTGCGGCTATATGGATAGCGCCAAGAATCAGCAGCGAATAGAACGTGAATTCGTGAATGCGCGCGAACGGCGCGCGCAGCGCGCGCATCGCCGCGTAGGAGTCTTGGTCGTAGAGATCCGGGGAATAGGGCACGAGAGTGTGCGCCGCCACGCCCGGAGCCGCGACCCAACTGGCGATTGATCCGCCGAAGGGCGGCAGAAAGAGGTCGGTGCCGGCGAGCATCAGGCCGGTCACGGCCTGCGTCACCAGCGCGAGCAGCAGCAGTGCGATTGCGATGCGACCGAGCGGGTTGTGACCGAGATACTGCGGGTGCTGGCCCTCGCGCAGTGCCTTGACGTACCGGCGCAGCGCCGCGATGTAGCCGCGGCCGCCCGGAAGAATTTCCCGCCACCGCGCGTGTACGCCGCCGATGAAAGCCCAGACCAGACGCCAGGCGAGATTCAGTGCGAATGCATAGCCGATCCAGACGTGTACCGTCTTCAGGAGAATCTTGCCGTCGTTGCTGACGCCGAGCGCCTTGTCATTGAGCAGCGCGACGCCCACGGCAATCAACGCAACCACGCAAATCACGTTGATCCAATGGAACCAACGTACACACAGATCCCAGACCGGGTATGTCCTAAGTTGTCGCATTCCAACGTCTCACCAATGGAGTTGAACTATGAACAATCCGCTGCCGTTTCGCGTTCGTAGTGATGCGTATGGACCTGGGCGGGCGCCGGCGGTCGAAGTGATCTAACAATCTCAGCTCGGGCGGCGAGCCTGCAGGATCGCGTCGGCGCGCAGCAGTCCATTGTGGATCGCGTAGGCCGTCAACTGTGCGACGGTGCGGACACCGAGCTTGCGCAACAGGTTGGCGCGGTGTTTTTCAATCGTCTTGGAGCTTCTGCGCATGCGGCGCGCAATGTCGGCGTTGCGATGGCCGGCCGCGACCGCGAGCATCACTTCGGTCTCGAGCGGCGTGAGCCGTTCATGCGGTACCTGCACGCGGGCGTGGAGCCCGCGCACCGACGCAATGAGGTCTTCGACACTGAATCCATCCAGCGAATCGTCGACGGTGACCACGCGAAGGTCGGCCCGGTCGGCGCGCAGGCGCTCGAGGCAGGCACGGGATGTCACCGCCGACAGACCGCTTACATCGCAGACCAGGACGCTGGCCGCTGGCTGTTGCCGGGCCGCAAGTTCGAACGAACCGAGCAGCGCGATGACGCGCGCCCCGCATCGGATCCGCAGGATTTCGCCCAGCAGCTCGCGAGCCAGCTTGTGCTGACTGAGAATGATTACGTTTAAAGTGGCTTCCGGCACGGTCGTTAGACGTTTGCCCGGGGGAATCCCCGCCGCACCTACGGCGGCTATTTCGTGTGGACCGTCTGGGCCAGGAATCGAAGCAATGCCGGGCGTCCATCGGTCCATACCGCAAAGGGGAGCGCGAGGCGTGATTCTGGAAACGCCGCGGACAGTGTGCTGCTGGTGGCCACATAATCGAGCGTGGCGGCGTCGACCGCATAGACGGTGGTAGTGACGTTCGCGTCGTCGGGCGGGAGCAGGGCGCGATTCTCGGCAAAGTCAGCGGCAGCGGCATCGGCTACCGGCAACAGTCGCAGGTCGCGACCATCCGCAACCAGCACCAGCAGCGCGCCGCGCGTCGGCTGGAAATCCGTGGCGCGCGCGTCGATGGTTGACCATTGGTGCGCTACCCAGACGAGACGACGGCGCCCCGACTCATTTATTTCAGCGGCGACCAGGGTGATGTAGTCGCGAGCCTGCACCGCGACGTCGCGCCGCTCGCGCGCCAACACCAGCGGCTGATCGACGATAGTCATCGACGCGCCGGTGCGTTGATCGAGCACGACCCGCGGCCCGGGTGGTGGCACGACACAGCCACCTAACATCAACGTCGCGAGGGCAGGGAGTATCCGCAAGATTCGACCCCGGAAAATCACGCTCAGAAATTCAAACGGTAGCCGAGGCCGAAGTAGTAGCGCCGGCTGGATTCATCGTCGGTCGCTAGCAGTCGTTGGCCGAATTCCGCGCCAGCCTCGCATTCGAGCCAGGTGCGGCCATGCAGGTAGTCGAGCCGCAGCGTCGGAACGTACAACGTCTCGCGCGCCGCATCGACTACCGAATCGCGGCGGTCGACGCGCAGGCGTGGCCCGAGGCGCCATGCGCCCCCGATCGGCAGCCGGGTCGCGAGCGCGATCGATTCGATGGTGGCGAGCGCGCCGTTCTGGTAGCGCGCGGACAGCACCCAGAGATCGTTTGCCTGCCCCAGGTTGTTAGCCGTCAATTGCACCTGGAACGTGGTTTCCAGTCCGCTGGCAGGGGTCGCGGCGACATTGCCCGAGGCCACGGTTTCGGCGAAGCGGCTGCCATAGACCTCGAAGCTGAACTGGAAGCGCTCACCGAGCGGTCGCGATACCGACAGAGAAAACAGGTCGGATAGCGGAGTGCGATCGCGCGCGAGTTGTTCCACCTCGCTGGGTGCGAACAGGCCCAGCAGCTCCTCGAGATTCTGTACGGGTTGGCCAATCAGCGCGTTGCGCGTTGTCAGAACCGGCGCGCGCCGATGATCGCCGCTGAAGCTCACCGTCCAGCGGGCCGGCAATCGCAGGCTGCCGGTAAGCACCGCACTATTGATCTCCTGGTAGTAAGCGTCGTAGTCGATCATGGCCAGCAACGTGCGGCCCGGAACGAAATAGCGGGCTTCGACGCCCACCGCCCGTCGGTCGGTTTCACCCGCCAGCTGCTGCACGACAGCGAACGCGCCGATATCGAGCTTGTCGCGAAACGGACCAAAGTCGGCCGAGACGCCGACGAAGCGGCGGTCGCTCTGGGGGGCTTCGCGCGTGGATTCCACGGGCAAGCCAACGGCGGCGTTCAACGCGATTCGCGGCCGAAGCTGGTACGAACCGAACAACCCATCGAAAGTCCCTAACAAACCGCCGGAGTTGCGCGATTGCCGGCCGAGGCGCGCCGCGACGCCGAGCGTTCGGTCATTGAGTTCCACGAACGCCGAGGAGACACGTGTCTTGCTGCCCGGACCTTCGGTGAGCATGTCGTGCGCATAGCCGGCCGACAGACGCGAGACGAAATCGAATCGCTCGCCTCGGCGCCGCGCCACCATGTCTGCATCGGTGTAGAGAGCATTCTGGTCTTGGCGCCGTGCGTCTGTTTGTGCGGTGGTGAGCTCGCTGCGCTCCCAGCGATAGAGCTGCGACGCGCCTCCATCGATGCGCCAGCTGCGATCTGCTTCGTCGGTTCCGATCAACATGCCGTTGCGCGCCACGCGGTGCGCGCCGGCCAGTGTTCGCAGGCGCGCGCGCACCCGGGATACCGCGTCGCCGCGCGGATAGCGTCGCAGGTATTCCTCGTATTCGGCCTTGGCGTGCGCGAGTTGCCCGGAACGTTCACGCGCAAGTCCAAGCATCTCCTGTGCCCGCGCGCGCTCCGAGAATTCCGGTTGCCGGGTGAGCTTGGTGAGCAACTCGACGGCGCGAGGAAGGTCGCGTTTGGAAAGCGCGCGGCGCGCTTCGTCCTGCAGGGCCGTCAGCTCCTTTTGCGACAGCGCTGGATCCGTTGCTACGGTGGGCGCCAAGTCGGCGCTCGGGGGCAGGACGACTTCGACGGCGGCGGGTTCATCGGCGACACCCATCCAGGCGCGCGGAAAATGTTCACGAGCCACGGCCAACAATCGCTGGGCATCGCTTCGCGAGCCGATCGGCCCGGCACGCAGCCGGTACCAGGTCTCGCCCGCCAGTTCCACGGTCGAGACATGCAGCGGAGTCTTGAGGTTCGCGGCGGCGGCGTCGACGGCGGCCGGATCGAAGGGCGTGGTGGCCGAGTCGACGTTGATTGCGTAGCCACTCATCAATTCATCGAGCGGCTTGACCGTCACGGCGCCTTGCGCTGCGGCGAATACGTCGAGAATGCGCAGCCTGATGCCGTGCGCATCGGTGGTCGGCGTCACGACGAAACTGTGTTCGCCGCTCCATTCGATAGTGAGTTCCACTTCGCCCGGCAGGCTCTGTTCGATCCGCACGCCGCGCACAATAGTGCTGCCG
>JBDTSV010000042.1:0-24961 GCA_039930985.1 Pseudomonadota bacterium | reverse complement strand
CGGCCGCCATGACAGTGACGCTCGGCGAACTGGCAGTACGTTTCGGCTGTGAGCTGCGCGGCGATCCGTCGGCCGTTGTCGATTCCGTGGCCGCGCTGGCGCAGGCCGGGCCACGGTCGATTACTTTCCTGGCCAACCCGAAGTACGTTGCGCAGCTTGCCGACACGCGCGCTGGCGCCGTGATCCTGGATGCCAGGTCGGCGGCGAGCGCGCCGGTTCCAGTGCTCGTCGTCGGTAATCCACATGCCACGTATGCGCGGGTCGCGACCCTGCTGCATCCCGAGCCACCACTGCAGCCTGGAATCCATGCGCATGCGGTCGTCGAGTCGTCGGCCTTCGTCGATCCGTCCGCGCAGGTCTGCGCGCAGGCGTTTGTCGGCGGCGGTGCACGTATCGGCGCACGCTGCTTCGTCGGGCCTGGCACGGTCATCGAGCGCAATGCGATTCTGGGCGACGACTCGCGCTGCGTGGCACGCGCATTCATCGGGCACGGCGTGGTCATCGGGCGGCGCTGCATCGTGCAGCCAGGGGCGGTGATCGGCGGAGATGGTTTTGGCTACGCGCCGGAAAAGAGCGCGTGGATCAAGGTGCCGCAGATCGGCGGCGTGAATATCGGCGACGATGTGGAGATTGGCGCCAACACCACCATCGACCGCGGGGCCCTTGGCGACACCATCATCGAGGAAGGCGTCAAGCTCGATAACCTCATCATGATCGCGCACAACGTGCGCATCGGTGCCCATTCGGCTCTCGCGGCCTGCGTGGCGATTGCCGGCAGCAGCGTGCTCGGCAAGCGCTGCATACTCGGCGGAAAGGCGGGCCTCACGGGCCACGTCACGTTGTGCGATGACGTGGTGGTGCAGGGCACATCGTTCATCTCGCACTCCATATCCAGGCCGGGCGTGTATTCTTCCGCGCTGCCGAGCGAGGAAGCCTCCGTCTGGCGCCGCATCGTCGGACGCATCAAGCGTCTCGACCTGATGGCCAAGCGCCTGCGCGAAGTCGAGAAACGTTTGGACATGGAAGCGGCAGCCACAGATTCTTCCGAGGACTAACTATAATGAGTGAGTCGATATCCCTCGACATCATGGGCGTCAGACGACTGCTGCCGCACCGCTACCCATTCCTGCTGGTCGACCGCGTGCTCGAATGCACCAAGGGTGAGAGCATCAAGGCAATCAAGAACGTAACCGCCAACGAGCCGTTCTTCACCGGGCACTTTCCGCATCGGCCGGTGATGCCGGGTGTGATGATCATCGAGGCGCTGGCGCAGACCGCCGGTCTTCTCGCCTTCATCACCGCCGACGTGGTGCCGGATGACTCCACGCGGTTCTTTTTCGTCGGCATCGACAAGGCGCGTTTCCGCAAGCCGGTTGAGCCGGGCGACCAGCTCATCCTCACCGCCAAGCTCGAGCGCGCGCTCCGCGGTATCTGGAAGTTCACCACCGTCGCTTACGTGGGCGACGATGAGGTAACTTCCGCGGAAATGATGGTCGCGCCCGAAACCAACAAGACTTCGGCAAAGGCACAGCAAGCGTGAGCGGCATCGATTCCCGCGCCGTCGTTTCGCCGCAGGCGGAGCTTGCCGCGGACGTCTCGGTCGGGCCCTTTACCGTCATCGAAGCCGGCGTTCGCATCGGCGCCGGCACCTGGGTGGGGCCGCACGCCGTCATCAAGGGGCCCACCACCATCGGTGCGGGCAACAAGATCTTCCAGTTCGCGTCGATCGGCGACGCGCCACAAGACCTCAAATACAACGGTGAGCCGACCCGCCTGGAAATCGGCGATCGCAATGTGTTCCGTGAATTCACCACCATGAATCGCGGAACGGTGGGCGGCGGTGGCCTCACCACCATCGGCAGCGACAATTTGTTCATGGCCTTTACGCACGTGGCCCACGATTGCCAGGTGGGCAGTCGCTGCGTCATGGCTAACTACGCAACGCTCGCGGGGCACGTGCATCTCGGCGACTGGGTCATCATGGGCGGATATTCCGGTACGCATCAGTTCACCAAGGTCGGCGCGCATGCGTTCATCGGCAACAACGCCGCGGTGACCCGCGACGTACCGCCCTACGTCATGGCGGTCGGAACGCCAGCCGTGCCGCATTCCATCAATTCGGAGGGTCTGAAGCGGCGCGGCTTCACTGCCGAACAGATCCGCAACCTCAAGAACGCCTATCGCATCCTGTATCGCTCCGACCTGAAGCTCGCCGACGCGGTGGCGGAGCTGCAAGCGCGCGTGGCGACCCAGCCCGAACTCAAGATACTCGTCGATTTCATCGGCGAGTCGACCCGTAGCCTCGTGCGTTAAGCGGCGAGTCGCGTTTGCGCATCGCACTAGTGGCTGGCGAAATATCCGGTGACACACTGGGTGGCGCACTCATCGAGGCACTGCGCCGCCGGTTTCCCGAAGCACAGTTCGCGGGCGTCGCGGGCCCGAAGATGCGCGCCGCCGGCTGCACGGCCTGGCACGATTTCGACGAGCTTGCGGTGATGGGCCTCGCCGAGGTCGTCACGCACCTGCCACGTCTCTTGCGGCTGCGATCGGCGCTGCGCCAGCAAATCCTCGATTGGCGGCCCGACGTATTCGTCGGCGTCGACTACAAGGAATTCAATCTCGGGTTGGCCAAACAACTCAAGCGCGCCGGCCTTACTACCGTGCAGTACGTGAGTCCGCAGGTATGGGCGTGGCGCCAGGGACGCGTGCGCACCATCGGCGAATCGGTCGACCTGGTGATGTGTCTGTTCCCCTTCGAGCCGGACTTCTACCGCGAGCACGGCGTGCGTGCCGCGTTCGTCGGGCACCCGCTCGCCGACCAGATCCCGCTGCTGGTCGATCGCGCGGCAGCACGCGCGGAGCTTGGTATCGACGTTGCGGCGCGCGTCCTCGCGGTATTGCCTGGCAGCCGGCGGGGTGAAGTCGACAAGCTGTCCGGTGTTTTCGCCGGTGCCGCCGAGTTGTTAGTTGCGCGATATCCCGGCCTCGTCAGCATCGCGCCCATGGTCACGCCGGCGCTGCGGGAGACGTTTTCCGCGCGCGCGGCGACGCAGGCGCCAAACGCGCGCATTCGAGTGCTCGACGGCCAGGCTCGCGTGGCACTGGCGGCGGCGGACGTGGTGCTGGTGGCGTCGGGCACGGCGACGCTCGAGGCGGCGCTGTTTGGCCGGCCAATGGTCGTGGCGTATCGACTCGGATTCATCACCGCGTTCCTGTTGCGCACGCTCGGCCTGGTCAAGGCGAAATACTTTTCACAACCGAATCTCCTGGCCGGGAAGGAACTCGTACCGGAATTCTTCCAGGAAGCGGCGACCGCGCAGAACCTTGCCAACGCGCTCGCGCGTTGGCTCGAACAACCGGCGGAGGTCGCGCGCCTGCAGCAGGAATATGCCGCGATCCATTCGCAGCTGCGTTGCGGTGGCGCCGAGCGCGCCGCGGCCGAGATCGCCACATTGCTCGCGGCAAGCACGGTGGTCTCATGAAATTGCGGGTACGCCTGCGCATAGCTGGAGTCGACGAAGCAGGGCGCGGCCCACTGGCCGGCCCGGTGGTGGCTGCCGCCGTGATCCTCAATCCGGCGCGCCCGATTCGCGGACTGGCGGACTCCAAGGTACTCGAACCCGATGATCGCGAGCGTCTCGCAAGGCTCATCCGCGAGCGCGCTCTGTGTTACGCCGTGGCCTGGGCCGACGCGGAAGAGATAGACAGCATCAACATACTGCAGGCCACGTTGCTCGCCATGCGGCGCGCATTGCTGGGCCTGGCCATCGTGCCGCAACAGGTATTCGTGGACGGCAATCGTTGCCCTTGCGCGGATGGTTTGGGATTCGAGTGCCTGTTCGAGGCGGTCATCAAGGGCGATGCCACAGTGCCGTCGATCAGCGCGGCGTCGATACTCGCCAAGACCACGCGAGACGCGCTCATGCGGGATCTCGATCATCGCTATCCAGGCTTCTCGCTTTCCGGCCACAAGGGCTATCCAACGCGCGCCCACGTCGCGGCGCTGAACGCGCTCGGGCCGAGCCCGCTGCATCGCCGCAGCTTCGCCCCGGTCCGCGAAAGCCACTATCTCGATGAGGCGGACCTCTACTAGGGCGCTCTACCCATCATCCTTTCGCCGCCGCTTCGGCGGCGTGGGAAGTGGCCGGCAGGCCTGAAGAAGGCAGGCAGGAAAACTGCCCATGGTTGTTGCGGATCCAGCTGGCGAGCGCGTGCGCCTCGAGCGGCTTGCTCATGAAATATCCCTGCGCATCGTCGCATCCGAGTTTGCGCAGCATGTCCCAGACCGCCACGTCCTCGACGCCCTCGGCCACCACCTGAAGCCCGAGGTTGTGGCCGAGGTCGATCGTCGATCGCACGATGGTCGAGATTTCCTCGTCGGTAGCCATGCGCGAAATGAAGGACTGATCGATCTTCAGCTCCTGTACCGGCAGCTTCATGATGTATGACAGCGACGAGTAGCCGGTGCCGTAGTCGTCGATGGACAGCTTCACGCCGAGCTCGGCCAGGCGGTCCAGTACCTTTTGCGCGTGCGCCGGGTCCTCCATGAAGCCGCTCTCGGTGATCTCAAGGCACAGCAACCCCGGCGTCACGTCATGCTCGGCGAGCAGCTCGGCCACGTGTTCGGGCAGGTCGCGGTTCATGAGATCGCGCGCCGAGATGTTGACCGATACCTGCAGCGTGAGACCTTCGCGCAGCCATTCCCCGCACTGGCGCACGGCTTCGCGGATGACCCAGCGCGTCAGTAGTTTGATGTAGCCGGTGTGTTCGGCGAACGGAATGAATTGCGCCGGCGGCACCAGGCCGCGGGTCGGATGTTCCCAGCGGATCAGCGCTTCGACGGCGCTGACGTGCGAGGAGCGCAGCGAAACCTTGGGCTGGTAATACAGGCGCAGCTCGTTGCGCTCGACGGCGCTGCGCAGCTCTCCGAGCAACGACAGGTGCTCCTGTTGGCTCGTGTCGTAGTGCTGCTCATAGGTCGCATAGCCGGTCTTGTTTCGCTTAGCGGCGTACATGGCGATGTCGGCGTTGCGCACCAGCGTCTGCGCGTCGCGCCCGTGTTCGGGGAAATGCGCGATGCCGATGCTGGTGCCGACGTCAAGCGGCTGTCCTTCGAAAAGGATCGGCGCTTCGAGCGCCGCGATAATTCGGCGCGCGGTCTCGACGAAATCGGCGTTTCCGGCGTGCCGCGCTTGGTCATGCTTGATCAGGATCGCAAACTCGTCGCCGCCGAGGCGGGCGATGCATTCGGCGCCGGTGACGGTCTGCTGCAGTCGTGCGCTCACTTCACGCAATACATGGTCGCCCACGCCATGGCCGAGGGTGTCGTTGACGTACTTGAAGCGATCGAGGTCCATCATGAGGATCGTGAGCTTGAGGCTGCCCTGCGTGGCCTGCGCGATGGCGAGCTCGAGCTCGTTGGAAAAGCGTGAGCGGTTGGCGAGATCGGTGAGGGGGTCCTCGTAAGCCAGCTTGAGGATGCGATTCTCTCGGTCGGCGATGCTGCTGCGCATGTGATTCAGGCTCGAGGCGAGCACGCCGATTTCGTCGCTGCGCTGCAGATTTACGGGCGCGCTGTAGTCGCCCTGTTCGATACGCGCCGCGGCGCTGGCCAGCGCCTCGAGAGGGCGCGTGATGTTCCCGGCCACCGCGACGCTGCCGATGATAGACAGCACCAGGCTCAGGGCGGCGAGCACGATGAGCGTGTTGCGCAGGCGTTCGAAGGCCGCCAGCGCATCCCCAAGCGAACGATGCAGGACGGCGACGATTCGTGCGCTGTCGTTCTGATCCAGCGGGATGACCAGGGCCTGATGATCGACGCCGCCAATGTTGATCACCAGCCGCGACACGGTGTTGGAGCGCGACGGCATGTGGCCGAGCAGGGCCTGTTGATCGCGCTCATCGAGCGTGGAGGCGAGCACGCGGCGTCCCTGCGGGGTATCGAGTGCAAAGGTGACTTCGAGTTCCGTGAGCTGGCGCAAATCGCTGGCGAGCGCGTCGTCGACGGCGAAACCCATGACGACCCAGCCGATGGGCAAGGGCGCGAGCACGGGCACCGCGACCAACTGGAACGCACGGCCGTCGAGCACCTCCATACTGGCGTTGGCGGCATTCTTGGCGAGAAGTTCCGGGTAAACGAACGGATGCGAGGATGCCTGTGGACTCAGCGTGTCGGATACGACGTTGCCATCGAGATCGACGAACACCATGGCAGCGGCGCCGATGCGAGCGCCGTGATTGGCAAGAACCGAGGCGATGGTGCCGGTGTCATGCGTGGCGATGGCTTCGCGAAAGGCGAAGTCGGCCGCGAGCACGCGCGCGGAAAGTTTGAGTTTTTCGGCGTTCTGATCGAGCAGGCGTGCGAACACGCGCTGGCCGACGTTGAGTTCTTCGGCAACCTTCTCCTGGGCATTGCGTGAGTTGGCGGCATTCACGAACCAGAATGCGGCCACCTGCACGAGTGCGAGCAGCGCCACGAAGAACACGATGATGCGGGTCTGCAGTCGCTGAATGCGCATCAGCCGCCCGCCAGCAGAGAGACGGATTGTCGTTGCGGCCCGTCACCGCCGACGCGCAGCGTCATCTCGATTGACTTCAGATTGCCGGAGGGCGCCGGCGCCGCCGCGGAGATTCTGTATTCGCCAGGCGGGATTCCCTTGATGGTGCTCGCGCCGTCGGCATCGGTCTTGCCGAACCACGGCGTATCGACGACGAACACCCACGCCACCATGGTGTCGTGGATGTTGCAGCCGAGAATCACGAGGCCGGTCGTGTCGAACAACACCGGCGCGGCTTCACGGCCTGAGTAGAGCTTGGTGGCGAAAGTCTTCGCCGGCGAAAACGAATAGATGGAGTGGCGGATGTTGTCGCTGTTGGGGAAGAAGATTTCCGTGCCTGTCTGGACGATGCTCACGCGCGGCACGAACTCCTTGTGCACCTGGTCGATGATGGCGCGCAGCTTCGGCCGCACCGGCGGCGCCGTGCCGGTGACGGGCGCCGCATACACCACCGCGTCGGCAACGGGTTTGCCGTCCGGATCACTGACTTCGAGCGTGAGGTCGGTCGCTACGGCGCCACGCGCGCCGAGCAACAGCGCCACGCCGGTGGCCAAACGCCGCGAGGGTGCGTTCACGTGCTACAGCTTCACCACGTCCCGTTTCATCGGGGCGAGGATTTCGAGTAGTTCGTTGCGGGCGCCGAGTGGCACGTGCTGCGCGCGCATCGCGGCGCGCAGAACTTCGACGAGATCGAAGAATTCCGCGTTGCTGATGTGATGGCCGGCGTGCACGTCGCGCATGGTGTCGCCGGTGTACCGGCAGCCACCGCCCGTCAGTGAACAGATCTGCGCGATCAACAGGTCCTTCACGTGCTGGAGATTCACCTTGTCGAAGGACTGATTCATTTCCGGATTCGCCGCCACGATGTCGATCGTCTGACCAACGAAAGCAGCCACCTTCGAAGTGCCCCCGAGGCGCTCGTACAACGAGCCTGGCGGTGCGACCTGGGGCGGCGGAATCAGCGGCGCGGGAGTCTGCGCAATAGAGGCCGCCGAAAAGCTGGCGGCCAACAGGGTGACTGCGACGACGAGCCGGTGGCTGCGCATGAAGGAATCCCCGGAAAATGATCGGAACGAGGGTGAAAGTATCGGCCTTTGGCGTCCCTAATCCGTTGAAACGACTCACAACTTCACAGTAATCCTGGCCGTTTTTCCCGACAATCCGCCACGCTTTCGGTTCTCTCTCGAAGAGCCGGTCCGCGAATGTGAAGTCGTTCCCAGTCTGGCGAGGGCGCTTGCGATGAGTGGACGGGGAGTTGTCGGAGTCGCTTTGGGGATCCTGCTGGCGCTGATCGCCTCCTCGGCCGACGCCGGCAGCGATCGCCTGCTCGCAACCGGCGGCGTGATGCAGATCGAGGGCAGTGCCGGCGGGGGCATCGTGCCCTGGGCGCTCATCGCAGGTCTCGGGACGGACGCGCAAACCGGCGGCAGTGCGTACTGCACACACGTCCGGCCACAAGCTTTCGAACTGCGCTCCTGCGGCGCCGCCATCGGCGTCCGCGATCGCGTGGAATTGTCGTTTGCCAACCAGCGCTTCGATCTCGACGAGATCATTGCCGGGCAATCCATCACGCAAAACATAGTCGGCATGAAGGTGCGCGTGTTCGGCGATGCGCTATTCGACCAGGATCGCTGGACTCCGCAGGTGTCGATCGGATTGCAGTACAAGAAGAACGGCGATTTTGATTTCATCCCGGCGCTGCTCGGAGCGCGCGACGATGCCGATGTCGACCTCTATGTGGCCGCGACCAAGGTATATCTGGCCGGCACGTTCGCCCGCACCTGGCTGCTCAATGCAACGTTGCGCGCGACGCGCGGCAATCAGCTCGGCCTCCTCGGATTTGGCGGCGATCGTCAGAACCGCCGCAGCATCAACGCCGAGCTCAGCGCCGCGGTGTTCGTGACTGATGGGTGGGTGGCAGGCGCCGAATATCGCCAGAAGCCCGACAACCTGAGCTCGTTCAAGGAAGACGACTACTGGGACATTTTCGCGGCGTGGTTTCCGTCGAAGCATTTCTCGGTCACCACCGCCTACGCGAATCTCGGCCAGATAGCGATGAAGCCCGGCCAGCGCGGCTGGTACCTGTCGTTGCAGGGAAGCTTCTAGGTTCTGTCCGCATCTCTTTGAATCTTTTTGCCAACAGGAATTACGCGCGCGTTCGCATGTAAACTCGCGCGCCATGCCACCGCCGTCTTTTGTCCACCTGCGCCTGCACACCGAATTTTCGTTGCAGGACAGTGTGGTGCGAATTCCCGAGCTGGTGGAGCGCGCCGCCGCGCTTGGCATGCCGGCCGTCGCCGTCACCGACCAGAACAATCTCTTTGCGATGGTGAAGTTCTACCGCGAAGGGTTGAAGCACGGCGTCAAACCCATCATCGGCGTCGACGTGCTGATGCGCGGGACTGGCGAGCGCGCTCCGCCCAACCGGCTGACGCTGCTCTGCAAGGATCCGGGTGGCTACCAGAACGTCACCAACCTCGTGACGCGCGCCTGGCTCGAGGGCCAGGAAAAGGGAGTTCCTCTGCTCTCGCGCGAGTGGCTCGATGCCACGACCACCGCGGGCCTGATTGCGCTCTCGGGTTTCGCCGACGGTGATGTGGGCCGGGCCTTCACCAATGGGCGCGACGCCGATGCGCTCCAGGCCGCGCGCGAGTGGCAGGCGCTGTTCGGAACACGCTACTACCTCGAACTGCAGCGCCTTGGCCGCGCGGATGACGAGGCGATGGTGGCGAAGACGGTCGTGCTGAGTCAGGCGACCGGCATCCCGGTGGTGGCGACCAACGACGTGCGTTTCCTTTCGCCCACCGATTTCGAGTCGCACGAAGCGCGCGTCTGCATCGCCGCAGGCGAGCTTCTCGCGGATCCCGGCCGCCGGCGCCGCTACACCGCGGCTCAATACCTGCGTTCCGGCGACGAGATGGCCGAGCTCTTCGCTGATATCCCCGAGGCGCTGCTCAATTCCGTGGAGATCGCGCGGCGCTGCTCGCTGCCGCTCAAGCTTGGCGAGTCACGCCTGCCTAACTATCCGCTGCCGGAAGGCACCACCGTCGAGGCGCACATCCGCGTCGAGTCGGAGCGCGGCTTCGCGGACCGCGAGAAAGTGTTCGATCAGGCCCAGTTGACCCGCATCGGTGAGTACCGCGATCGCCTGCAGCGAGAGCTCGGCGTCATCTGCCAGATGGGATTCTCGGGGTATTTCCTCATCGTCGCGGATTTCATCCGCTGGGCGCGCGCCAACGGCGTGCCCGTGGGTCCGGGCCGCGGTTCGGGCGCCGGCTCGCTGGTGGCCTACAGCCTCGGCATCACCGACATCGATCCGCTCAAGTACGACCTGCTGTTCGAAAGATTTCTCAACCCCGAACGCGTGTCGATGCCCGATTTCGACATTGACTTCTGCATGGACGGGCGCGACCGCGTCATCGAGTACGTGTCGCAGAAGTACGGCCGCGAACGCGTGTCGCAGATCATCACCTACGGCACCATGGCCGCGAAGGCTGTGGTGCGCGACGTCGGCCGTGTGCTCGGCATGGGTTACGGCTACGTCGACAAGATCGCCAAGCTCATTCCGTTCGAGCTGGGCATCACGCTCGCCGACGCGCTCGAGAAAGAACCGGAGCTCAAGCGGCTCTACAAGGAAGACGAGGAGATAAAGAACCTCATCGACCTTGCGATGTCGCTCGAAGGCCTGACGCGCAACGCCGGCATGCATGCCGGTGGCGTGGTGATCGCGCCCTCGAAGCTCACGGACTTCGCGCCACTTTATGCCGATGAAAAGGGTGGCGGCGTCGTCACGCAGTTCGACAAGGACGACGTCGAAGCCGCAGGTCTGGTCAAGTTCGACTTCCTCGGATTGCGCACGCTCACGGTCATCGACCGCGCGGTCAAGCTGATCAACAGTCGGCGGGCGGCCGCCGGTGAACCACTGCTCGACATCGCGCAGCTGCCGATGGACGACCAGGCCACCTACGACCTCTTGAAAGAGGTGAAGACGACGGCGGTGTTCCAGCTCGAATCCCGCGGCATGAAGGATCTGATTCGCCGGCTTCAGCCGGACATCTTCGAGGACATCATTGCGTTGGTAGCCCTGTTCCGTCCGGGGCCGCTCGAAAGCGGCATGGTCGGCGACTTCATCGATCGCAAGCACAGCCGCAATGACCCGCACGCGCCGCCCATCGACTATCTACATCCGTTGCTGCAGCCTTCGCTGGCGCCTACCTACGGCGTCATCCTGTACCAGGAGCAGGTGATGCAGATTGCGCAGGTTCTGGCCGGCTACTCGCTCGGCAGCGCCGATCTGCTGCGCCGCGCGATGGGCAAGAAAAAGCCCGAAGAAATGGCCATGCAGCGCAGCATCTTCGTCGAAGGCTCGGTGAAGAACGGCGTACCCGAAGGGCAGGCCGCGCACATCTTCGATCTCATGGAGAAATTCGCCGGCTACGGTTTCAACAAATCGCACTCGGCGGCGTATGCGTTGTTGTCGTACCAGACCGGCTGGCTCAAGGCGCACGAGCCCGCGTCGTACATGGCGGCGGTCCTGTCCGCCGACATGGACCACACCGACAAGGTCGTCGGCACGTTGTACGACTGCCGCAAGGAAGTCGGGCTCACGATCCTGCCGCCGCACGTGAATCTTTCCTCGTATGCCTTCGCCGTGGTAGACGACCGCACGATTCGCTACGGCCTGGGCGCCATCAAGGGTGTGGGCGAGGGCGCGGTCGAATCCATCGTCAACGAGCGCCGCGCGCATGGCGACTTCGCAAGCCTCGAAGACCTGTGCCGCCGGCTCGATCTGTCGAAAATCAACCGGCGCGTGCTCGAAGCGCTCATCAAATCCGGAAGCCTCGACGGTCTCGCGGCGAATCGCGCCACGCTCATGGGCCGTCTCGATGCGGCGCTGGCGCTCGGCGAACAAAACAGCAAGGCCAATGAGACCGGTCAGCACGACATTTTTGGGTTGAGCGCCGCTCACGTTCCGGAAGCGGTCCGAGCCAGCGCGCCGGATCAGCCGGAGTGGACCGACACAGTGCGTCTGCGTTCGGAACGCGAATCGCTCGGCCGCGCGATCTCCGGTCATCCGATCGACCGGTTCGTCAACGATCTGCCGCGGTTCATCACCGGACGCATCGTCGACTACATCGACGCCGACAAGCCGGCGCAGAGTGCCGAGGGCGGCCGCGCGTTCTTCGGCGGCAAGCCAGTGGCCATCGCGGGCGTAGTCGAGGAACTGCGCAAGCGCGGACCGCGCACTGAAGTCGTGCTGGATGACGACTCCGGCCGCATCTCGGTGGGCTTCTACGACGAAACGTTCCAGCAGTACCGCGAGATCCTGGTGAAGGATGCGTTGTTGCTCATCGAGGGCAAATTGCGCTTCGATGAGTTCGCCAATACATGGGTGCTGCGCGCCAACAAGGTGAGCGAGCTCGAGCGCCTTCGCGAGAAGGAAGCGCGACGCATTGTGCTCAAGGTGAAATCCGCGGACGCGGTGCCGCTCGATCGCTTGCAGACCTTGCTGGCACAGTATCGCGGCGGAGGATGCCAGGTTGCCGTGCAGTTCTATGCCACAGGCGCCCGTGGCACCTTTTCCTTTGGTGCCGAATGGAACGTTCGTCCCACACCGGCGCTGATCGAGGAGCTCGAGAAGTTGTTGGGCCGCGGCCGCATCGCGGTGCTCTACAGCCCGCCGCCGGTCAGCACAGGGGTCACCTCTATCAGTTCGAACTAGCGCTGCTCTGGTATTCTCACGCCCCTATGGCAGTGAATTTCCTCGATTTCGAGCAGCCGATCGCCGAACTGGAAGCCAAGATCGAAGAACTGAAGCACGTTCCTTCGGGGTCGGCGGTCAACATCCAGGAAGAGATCACGCGGCTGCAAGCCAAGAGCGAACAGCTCACGCAGACCATTTTCGCGAACCTCACCCCCTGGCAGATCACCCAGCTGGCGCGCCATCCCCAGCGGCCGTATACCCTCGATTACGCCGGGCTCATCTTCAAGGATTTTCACGAACTGCACGGCGACCGCATGTACGGCGACGATCTCGCCATTGTCGGTGGGCCGGCACGGCTCGACGACACGCCCGTCATGCTGATCGGGCACCAGAAAGGGCGGGACACCAAGGAACGCGTGCGCCGCAACTATGGAATGCCGAAGCCCGAGGGCTATCGCAAGGCGCTGCGCCTGATGCGTCTGGCCGAACGCTTCCGGCTGCCGCTGATTACTTTCATCGATACGCCCGGCGCTTTTCCCGGCGTGAGCTCCGAAGAGCGCAACCAGTCCGAAGCCATCGCGCGCAATCTGTTCGAGATGAGTGTCATGGGTATCCCCATCATCTCCTGCGTGATCGGCGAAGGCGGCTCCGGTGGCGCCCTGGCCATTGGCGTATGCGATCGCCTGATGATGCTGCAGTTCTCCACCTACTCGGTAATTTCGCCTGAAGGGTGCGCGTCCATTCTCTGGAAGAGCGCCGACAAGAAGGAAGTCGCGGCGGACGCGATGAATCTCACGGCCGATCGTTTGTTCAAACTGAAGCTCGTCGACGAGGTGTTGCCCGAGCCCGTGGGTGGAGCGCATCGAAATCCGCAGATGGTCGCCGACACCATCAAGGGCGCGCTGCTGAAGTACCTGGGTGAGCTGCAGAACCTCGCGCCGGAAAAATTACGCTCAGCGCGCAATGCCCGCATCGACAGCTTCGGCGTCTTCAGCGAAGTCACCATCTGAGATGGGGTCAGGCCCCCGTCAGGGGCCGTTCCTCGTTTCCCAGCCAACGCGGATGCCCCTCAACGCGCCATGCTCGATCCCGTTGCCAAACTGATCGAGCTCGCCGGCGCCAGGCCACGCATCATCGTCGCCTTCAGCGGCGGCGTGGATTCAACGGTTCTCGTGCAACTGCTCGTGAAACAGCGCCGCAAGCTCGGCGGCCTTCGCCTGATCCATGTTGATCACGGGTTGCAGAGTGCAAGCGGCAAGTGGCGCCGCCACTGCGCACGAATCGCGCGCGCCTGGCGCGTGCCCTTGACGAGCTTGAAAGCCAAGATCGAACGCGCGCGCGGCGAATCGCCGGAAGCGGCCGCGCGCGACGCGCGATATGCACTGCTCGCCACGGGGCTGCAACCCGGTGAGGTGCTGGTCACCGCGCAACACCGTGACGACCAGATGGAAACTCTGCTGTTGCAGTTGTTTCGTGGCGCTGGCGTTTCGGGCCTGGCGTCAATGCCCGCCATCGCGCCATTCGGCCGTGGGTTCATCGCCCGGCCATTGCTCAATTCCTCGCGGCGCGAGATCGAAGCGTACGCACGCAAGGCGCGGCTTCGCTGGATCGAAGACCCCTCGAACGCTGACACACGTTACTCGCGCAATTTTCTTCGCCAACGTCTCGTGCCCGTGATCCGCGAGCATTGGGCCGGCGTCGACAAGGCATTGGCGCGCACGGCTTCCCACATGGCCGAGGCAGCAGCACTGCTCGGCGGTCGCGCCGCCAGGGACCTCGCCCGCGCGGCGGACGGCGACGGTCTCTCGGTGACCGCGCTGCGTGTACTGCCGGCGGCTCGCCGTCGCAATGCGATCCGGGCCTTTGTCTTGCGCGCCGGCATCGAGATGCCCGAGACAACGCGCCTCGCGGAAATGTCGGGACCGCTGCTCGAGGCGCGCGCCGATGCTCAGCCCGAAGTCCGCTGGGCGAACGCACGACTGACGCGCACCGGCGGGCGTCTCGAACTTCAGAAGTCGCCTGAGGCAAAAACCGAATTCTCTGAAAAATCATGGCGCTGGCAGGATGACTCACGCCTGATTCTCAACACAGACGCGGGCGTGCTCGAATTCGTCGACGACGCATTGGGACCCATCGATCTTGCGCGCCTGCCCGCAACGTTATTGCTTCGTTGGCGCAAGGGCGGCGAGCGGCTGCGCCCCGGTGTGCGTGCGCGCACTCAAACTCTCAAGGCACTGCTGCAGACCGCCAGGATCCCCGCGCGGGAGCGCGCGAGCCTGCCGCTGCTGTTCGCTGGTGATCGGCTCGTCATGGTCGGCGACCGCTGGATCGACGCGTCCATCACCGCCACTGTCAAATCCCGGCGCCGTTGCCGACTCAAATGGACGCGCGCACTGAAATGAGGAATGCCCTCATTTCTGATAACCTGCCCACCCGTCGATACGCGCTTCTTGCGTTTCCGGTTTCACCTTCGGCGGGCTCCTCATGACCAAATTCGTATTCGTCACTGGTGGCGTCGTTTCCTCATTGGGAAAGGGCATTGCCGCCGCATCGCTTGGCGCTATTCTCGAAGGCCGCGGTCTCAAGATCGCCATGGTCAAGCTAGACCCGTACATCAACGTGGATCCGGGCACCATGAGCCCGTTCCAGCACGGCGAAGTGTTCGTCACCAATGACGGCACCGAATCCGACCTCGATCTCGGCCACTACGAGCGCTTCGTGCGCACGACCACGGGCCGTCACAGCAACTTCACCACCGGCCGCATCTACGAGCGCGTGATCGCCAAGGAACGCCGCGGTGATTATCTCGGCGCGACCGTGCAGGTCATCCCGCACATCACCGACGAGATCAAGCGCTCCATTCAGCTGGGCGCCGGCGACGCGGATGTGTGCATGGTAGAAATCGGCGGCACCGTCGGCGACATCGAATCGTTACCGTTCCTCGAAGCCATTCGCCAGCTCGGTGTCGAGCTCGGCCGCAACAATTGCGTTTATCTGCACCTGACTCTCGTGCCGATCGTCGGCGGCTCGGGCGAAATCAAGACCAAGCCCACGCAGCACTCGGTGAAGGAATTGCGCGGCATCGGTATCCAGCCCGACGTGCTCTTGTGCCGTTGCAAGAATCCGCTGCCCGACGAACAGCGCCGCAAGATCGCGCTGTTCACCAATGTCGAAGAACGCGCCGTCTGCTCCGGCATCGATGCCGACGACATCTACAAGATTCCGATGCTGCTGCACGAGCAGGGCCTCGACGAGATCGTGGTCGACAAACTCCGCCTCAATGTGCCGCCCGCCGATCTCAACGAGTGGAAGCAGGTGGTTGCCGCCAAGGCGAATCCCGACGGCCAGGTCGACATCGCCATGGTCGGCAAGTACGTGCAGGTGAAGGACAGCTACATCTCCCTGAACGAGGCGCTGACCCACGCCGGCGTGAAGACGCGCACGCGCGTGAACGTGCACTACATCGAGTCCACGGACATCGAGAAGCACGGCACGCACGCGCTCTCGGGCATGGATGCCATCCTCGTGCCCGGTGGCTTCGGCGAGCGCGGCATCGAAGGCAAGATCGCCGCGGTGCGTTATGCGCGCGAGAACAAGATTCCGTACCTTGGTATCTGCTTGGGCATGCAGCTCGCGACGATCGAGTTCGGCCGGCACGTGCTCGGACTCGAAAACGCCAACAGCACCGAGTTCAACCGCGCCACCGCGCATCCGGTGATCGCGCTGATTACGGAATGGCAGGACGCCGCGAAGGGTGAGCAGAAGCGCGACGACGCGACCGGCAAGGGCGGCTCCATGCGCCTCGGCGCGCAGGACGTGATGGTCGGCGCCAACACGCAGGCGCGCGCCATCTACGGCGACGAGATCGTGCGCGAGCGTCATCGCCATCGCTACGAGTTCAACAATAACTACCGCGACCGCTACACCCAGGCCGGATTCCGCTTCTCGGGTCTCTCCAAGGACGACCTGGTGGAGATCATCGAACTACCCGGCCATCCGTGGTTCGTCGCGACGCAGTTCCATCCGGAGTTCACCTCGACTCCGCGCGACGGGCATCCCTTGTTCAGCGGATTTGTGAAGGCCGCCAGGCACCATCGCACCGCTGAATTGCCAGAGGCGGCGAGCGCCTGACGAGAATTTCGTGAAGCGACGCGGGACGGGTGTGCCACGGCTTCATCTCAGGGAGAGAAATAATGAAGAGCAAATTCGCTGCCATTGCGACTGGCGCCGTCTTCGCATTGCTACAGGCCAATTCCGTGTTTGCCCAGGACCAGCACTACAACAAGTCGATTTCAATGGTTGAGGTACCCATGGGCAGTTGTTACTTCTTCCAGCTGACCGGAGTTACGGAGTCGGATCCGCAGTTCCCCGGAATCCCCTGGTTCGCAATTTCGAATACGCAGGCGAATGCAAAAGAGATGTACGCCATGTTACTGACGGTGCGCGCCAACGGCGGTACGCTGCAACGCGTCCTCACCAGCGGTGCGACGGCGTGCGGAGCGCCGCAAGTTCTTACCATCGATTTTTAGCTAGAAGATCAGGGCGCCCTCGCGGCACCGCTGCCAGTGGGTATTGCCAGCGCTCAGCCAGCGTCATCAGGTGAGATGGAAGAACGCAAATCGATCTCGGCCTAGTCGGCCGCGGCTTTACAAGGGAAGGCTGCGCGGCTCTCGAGGCGGCGTCGCGTGTATTTCGCCGCGACAACCTGCGTACTTCAGCGGACTCTGGAAGTTAGGCATCTGGTACGCGGGTATCGAGAACACCTTCCGAAGAGCTAAGGATCCCGAGACCCTCGACGCGAGGTATTGCGAACACGAACGCAAGGTTGAGCGATGGATGGCGAAGTGCCCCGATTCGCCGGCCTCACCGGTCTCGCTCGCCAAGATTCATGTCGATCATGCGTGGCCGTGCGTCACCTGCTCAGGCGACAGACGTCGTCGCGCGCAACAGCGCGATGCGCAGGGTTATCGGGCCCTTCTCCTCGGTCGCTAAAACACGTAGTACATCGCGTCATCCCGGACGAGGCCCGCGGTGCAGGACGCAAGCTCGAGCATGGTGCGGCGCCTGAAGGTGGTCATGGTCTACGAATTGACGTTGCGGCGCGTTCCACGTCGCGACGAAGTAGTCCAGCCGCCATTGCGGCTCCAGGCGCCTGATTCACCTTGCGAGGACTCCCGCGCAGCGGCTGCCGCCGTGTATCCTTCGCAACTCCTTTCGAGGTGCGCCCGTGTTACTCGCCAATTTCCAGGTCGGCATCGACCGTCCGTTCTTCCTTATCGCCGGTCCTTGCGTGATCGAAGGCGAAACGTTGACGCAGGAAATCGCTGGCAAGCTCAAAGAGATCACGACCCGCCTGAAAGTTCCGTTCATCTTCAAGGCTTCGTACGACAAGGCGAACCGGTCGTCGAAGGCGAGCTTCCGTGGTCCCGGGATCGACGCGGGCCTCAAGATTCTCGCCGACGTTCGGCAAAAGATAGGCGTGCCGGTCCTGACCGACGTCCACGAAGACACGCCGTTCGCTGAAGTGGCGAGCGTGGTCGACGTCATGCAGACGCCGGCATTCCTGTGCCGCCAGACCAACTTCATCGTGAACGTCTGTTCGCAGGGCAAGCCCGTCAACATCAAGAAGGGGCAGTTCCTGTCTCCCTGGGAAATGCAGAACGTGGTCGACAAGGCGCGCTCCACCGGCAACCAGCAGATCATGGTATGCGAGCGCGGCTTCTCGTTTGGCTACAACAACCTGGTGTCCGACATGCGCTCGCTGGCGATCATGCGCGCCACGGGCGCGCCGGTGGTATTCGACGCCACGCACTCGGTCCAACTACCCGGCGGGCAGGGCGCAAGCTCCGGCGGCCAGCGCGAACACATCCCGGTGCTGGCGCGCGCCGCGGTGGCCGCGGGCGTCGCCGGCCTGTTCATGGAAACCCATCCGGATCCTGCCAAGGCGCTGAGTGACGGGCCGAACGCCTGGCCGCTCGGCCGCATGGAACCATTACTGTCCACGCTCAAGGCGCTGGACCTGGCCGTCAAACAACAACCCTTCGAGGAATCGCTTCTATGAGTCGTATCGTTGAAATCGTCGGCCGCGAAATCATTGATTCGCGCGGCAATCCCACGGTTGAAGCCGATGTGATTCTGGATTCGGGTGTCGTCGGGCGCGCGGCCGTCCCGTCGGGTGCCTCGACTGGCTCGCGTGAAGCGGTCGAGCTGCGCGACGGCGACAAGAAGCGTTACGGCGGCAAGGGCGTGCTCAGGGCCGTCAAGAACGTGAACACGGTGCTCAAGGGCGCCTTGTTAGGCAAGGATCCGCTCGAGCAGGAAGCGCTCGATGAAATCATGATCAAGCTCGACGGCACCGACAACAAGAGCAAATTGGGCGCCAACGCGCTGCTCGCCGTGTCGCTGGCGAACGCGCGCGCGGCGGCGCAGGACACCAAACAGTCGTTGTGGAAATACCTCGCCAAGGGCCGCGAGCCGGTGATGCCCGTGCCGATGATGAACGTCATCAACGGTGGCGCGCATGCCGACAACTCGCTCGACGTACAGGAATTCATGATCATCCCCGTGGGTGCGCCCACGTTCAGCGAAGCGCTGCGCTACGGCGCGGAAATCTTCCACACGCTCAAGGGCATTCTCAAGAAGAAGAAGCTCACGACTGCGGTCGGCGACGAGGGCGGATTTGCACCGAATCTCGCGTCGAACGAGGCGGGCATCAAGGTCATCATCCAGGCCGTCGAGCAGGCGGGTTACAAGCTTGGCAAACAGATCTACCTGGGTATGGACGTCGCGGCTTCGGAGTTCTACAAGAAGAACAAATATGATCTGCACGGCGAAGGCCGCAAGTTCACCTCGGACCAGTTCGTGAAATACCTCGCGAAGCTTCGCGCCAAGTACCCGATCATCAGCATCGAAGATGGCATGGCCGAGCAGGACTGGGCTGGCTGGGCGACATTGACCACGGCGCTGGGCAAGACCACGCAGATCGTCGGCGACGATCTGTTTGTCACCAATACCAAGATACTGAAAGAAGGCATCGACAAGAAGATCGCCAACTCGATCCTCATCAAGGTCAACCAGATCGGAACTCTGACCGAGACCCTCGCGGCCATCAAGATGGCGGCCGACGCCGGCTATTCGTCCATCGTCTCGCATCGCTCGGGGGAAACCGAAGACTCGACCATCGCTGACATCGCGGTGGCGACGACGGCCTCGCAGATCAAGACGGGGTCGATGTCGCGTTCCGACCGAATCGCCAAGTACAACCAGCTGTTGCGCATCGAAGGCGAGCTCGGTGGCAAGGTGCGCTACGCCGGCAAGGATGCGTTTCCAGTCAAGATCTGAAACTGCCGAGGCGAGAGCAATGGCTTCATGCGCGTATTGCGACACGTTCATTCTGTTCGGTGGCAAGAAGCACGGCGACCTGCGCTACTGCAATGCCGACTGCGAACAAAAAGGAGTACTGGCGCGCACCGCGAGCCAGATGTCCCCGCACGAGGTCAGCCGCCGGGTTGCCGAGGTTCATCAGGGGGATTGCCCCAGGTGCAGTGGCCGCGGACCGGTCGACGTCCACACATCCTATCGAGTGTGGTCGGCGCTGTTCATGACTCAGTGGGCCAGCCGGCCCGCCGTGTGCTGCCAGTCGTGCGGAACGAAGAAGAAGTTAGGCGATGCGGCATTCTCCTTTTTCCTCGGCTGGTGGGGATTTCCGTGGGGCCTGCTCATGACACCGGTACAGGTGGTGAAGAATCTCGGTGGGCTGGCGGTCCGCCCGGATCCGCGCGAGCCCACCCCGGCGCTCGAGCGCATGGTTCGCATGGAGCTCGCGGCGGCGGCGCTCAATCAGCGGGGTCGCGCCTCGTAGCGCGCATTGCCGCGCGATCATGAAGTCGATGTTCGCGTACATCTGCCTGGGGTCTAACAATCTCCGGCGCTCCGCGAAGTTTTATGATGCCACGCTCGGCGTGCTCGGCTACTCGCGCTGCGACACTTCGGCGGAAAGCGAGACCAGCTGGAATGGCTGGATCGGCTGGGGCCTGTATGAAAAAGAGGGCGCCCTGCAGGACGCGCTGTGGGTATGCAAGCCATTCGATGGCGCTCCGGCAACCGTGGGTAACGGCGCGATGGTGGCGTTGTGGGCCAAGACCTGGCGCGAGGTCGACTCGTTTCACGCCCTTGCACTTGCACAGGGCGGAACCTCAGAAGGCGCTCCCGGCCTTCGACTGGCGTACAACCCGGACTTTTACGCGGCCTACGTGCGCGATCCGGATGGGAACAAACTCGCGGTGGTTTGCCGCGGATTCACCTCGGCGCTGGGCCAGTAACGGGACAGGCGTGGTGGCGTTGGGGGCGGGGAGCCTGGCCGATTCGCTTCGGCGCGGGCACCGTTCAGTTCGTCGTCGGCCAGACACACCTCGCTGGGTTCCCGTTAGCATTCGTCGATCGGAATAGAAGGATTGCCATGAAAACTCTTGGTCTCGCAGCTCGTCACGTTCTTCTGGGGCTGGCGCTGTTGGTTGCAGCTGGTGGTTCCGTTTTCGCCGCCGCGGCAAAACCCGCGGCGCTGCCATCCGTCGACATACCATTCCAGAAGTTCGTGCTGGCAAATGGCCTCACGCTCATCGTCCACGAAGATCACAAGGCGCCGGTGGTGGCGGTGAACGTCTGGTACCACGTCGGTAGCAAGGATGAGCGTCCGGGCCGCACCGGTTTCGCCCACTTGTTCGAGCACCTGATGTTCAACGGTTCGGAAAACTACCGTGACGACTGGTTCAAGGTCATGGAGGCCGCCGGCGCCACCAAGCTCAATGGCACCACCTGGTTCGACCGCACTAACTACTTCCAGAACGTGCCCACCTCGGCACTCGACCTCACGCTGTGGATGGAGTCCGACCGCATGGGCCATCTGCTCGGCGCCATCGATCAAAAGGTGCTCGACGAGCAGCGCGGAGTGGTGCAGAACGAGAAGCGGCAGCGCCAGAACCAGCCTTATGGCAAAGCTTCGGAGTTGATCGCGTTGAGTACTTATCCCACGGGACATCCGTATTCCTGGGAGCCCATCGGCTCCATGGAAGACCTCAATGCGGCGTCGCTCGAAGACGTGAAGGGCTGGTTTCGCGCTTACTACGGCGCCGCGAACGCGGTGCTGGTGATCGCCGGTGACATCACCGCGGCCGAAGCCAAACAAAAGGCCGAAAAGTATTTCGGAGACATTCCCGCGGGTCCGGTGATCCGCCGCCAGCAGGACTGGATCGCAAAAATGTCGGGCGAACACCGCGCGGCCATGCAGGACAACGTGCCGCAGGCGCGCATATATAAGGTGTGGAACATCCCGGGCTATAAGCAGCGGGACTTCACACTGATCGACATGACCAGTGAATTGCTCGGCGGCGGCAAGAACAGCCGCCTCTACAAGCGGCTCGTCTATACGGATCGCACGGCGACGGCGGTGACTGCTGACATTGGACCCTTCGAACTCGGCTCGCAGCTGGAGATCTCGGTCACGGTCAAGGCCGGTGGCGATCCTGCCGCCGTCGAGAAGGTGCTTGACGAGGAAGTGTCACGGTTCCTGGCCACGGGGCCGACGCCCGCTGAACTGGAACGAGTCCGCACCACTAACTACGCGAACTTCGCGCGCAACATCGAGCGCATCGATGGCTTCGGCGGCAAGTCGTCCATCCTCGCCGAGAGCCAGGTCTATGGTGGGTCGCCGGATTTCTACAAGACGCGTTTGAACTGGGTTGCCGGCGCTACGCCTGCGGACGTGCAGGCGGCCGCGCGCCGCTGGCTGTCGGACGGCGTGTTCGTTCTCAACGTCGATCCCGTGCCTTCGTACACGGTTGCTGCCAGCGATGTGGATCGCAGCAAGGTGCCGACGCCGGGCGCGCCGCCGTCGCTGAAGATTCCTGCACCGGCGCGCGCCACGCTGTCGAACGGCCTCAAGATCGTCGTGGTCGAGCGCCACAGCGCGCCGGTCGTCGATTTCACGCTGCTGGCCGATGCGGGCTTTGCGGCGGATTCCGCGGCGAAGCCGGGCACCGCGCGCCTCGCCATGCTGATGCTTCAAGAAGGCACGAAGACGAGAACGTCAATGCAGATCGCGGAGCGCGCCGAGTCTCTCGGTTCGCCCCTGGCGATCGGCTCCACGCTCGACCGGTCGTTCCTCAACATGAATGCGCTCAGCGGACGGCTCCCCGACTCGCTCGAGCTGTACGCCGATGTGTTGCTGAATCCAACGTTTCCGGAGAAGGAACTCGAGCGTCTGCGCGGGCAGACGCTGGCCACCATCCAGCAGGAAAAGGCGCAACCCGCGGCCATGATCAACCGCGTGATGCCCGCGCTCCTGTTCGGTGAAGGCCATGCGTATTCCAATCCGGCATCGGGCAGCGGCACGGAAACGGCAGTCAGGAGCCTCACCACCGCCGAGCTCGCCGCGTTCTACAAGCGCTGGGTGCGGCCGGACAATTCGGTGTTATTGGTCGTGGGTGACACCACGCTGCAACAGGTGCAGCCGCTGCTCGAAGCGCGTTTCGGTGCATGGCATGCGCCGGCGGAAGCCGTGCCGAAGAAGAATCTCTCGGACGTGGCGTTGGCGGCCAATCCTCGCGTGTTCCTCATCGATCGTCCGGGCGCCGAGCAATCGCAGATCGTGGCCGCCACGATCGCGCCTTCGCGTGCCGATCCGGACTACATCCGCTTCGTCGCACTCGACACGATGCTCGGTGGCAATTTCACTTCGCGGCTCAACATGAACCTGCGTGAAGACAAGCACTGGGCGTACGGCGCGCGTACGCGGCTCACCGAGGCGATTGGTCCGGGCACCTATCGCGCCGGCGCCGGCGTGCAGACCGACAAGACCGCTGAGTCGATGGTCGAGATTCGCAAGGAATTGAGCGAAGTGCTCACCACGCGTCCGCCGAGCGAAGCGGAGCTGAAGTTCGCCAAGGACAGCATCGTCATCGCGCTGCCCGGCAACAATGAAACTTCGGACGAAATCGCCAATTCCTATGGCGACATCCTCACCTTCGGTCTCAAGGACGGTTACTGGAACGACTATGTGGGCGACGTGACCGCGCTATCCACCGCCGACGTCAACAAGTCGGCCGCGCGGCTCATTCATCCCGGCGCGCTGACCTGGGTTGTCGTGGGCGATCTGTCGAAGATCGAGGCCAAGGTGCGCGCGTTGAATTTCGGCGAGGTGACGGTCCTCGGCACGGACGGAAAACCCGTGGCGCGATAATCGTCAGCCCAGTTCGACGAGTTCTGAATATTGCTTGAGCGCCGCATTGGCGGTGACGAACTTGAGCGGCTCGTGCATCGCCTGGGCGACCAGCAGGCGATCGAAGAAATCGACGCCCGGCTGCGGCTTCAGTGAGGCGGCAGCCGCGGCGGGCGTGGCGCGCACCGGTAGTTCGGTAAAGCCGCTTGCCTTGATGCCGCGCACCAGTTCTTCGGCGTCGGCATCGAGCAATCCCGATTGGATCTTCTGCTCGCATTCGACGATGGACGCGGCGCTGACATAGACCTCGTCGGCGGATTCGATTCGCTCACGTGTCGCCTTGGCCAGCTTGCGCGAGTCGGCGAGCCACCAAAGATAGATCTGCGTATCGAGCAGCAGGCGCATGGGTTGGCGGAGTAGGGGAGGGCGGCGGTTCAGACCGGCGTGGCGTCGACCCAGGGGCGCTCGAAGTCATCCGCGATCCGCAGTTTCCCCTTGAGCAATCCTGGCCGGCGCGGCGTGTCGTCACGCCGCAGTGGCACCAGCCGCGCCATGGCGCGTCCACCCTTGGCAATCAATATCTCGCCGCCAGCGGCAACGTCCTCGACGAGCCGCGACAGGTGTGTCTTCGCCTGATGAATATTGATCTTTGCGGTCTTCACAGTGAACTTAGTTTAGTTTAGTCTATCGGCAATGGGGAGCTTCTTTACGTGAAATGGCTCGCAACTGCATTGCTTACCGTCGTACTGCTTCTGCAGTACCGCCTTTGGCTGTCCGAAGATGGCGTGCGCGAACTCGCGCGCCTGTCGGAATCCGTCGAGCAGCAGAAGGGCGACAACGCCGAAGCGGCCGGGCGCAACCAGCAGCTCATCGCCGAAGTGGCGGATCTCAAGTCCGGCATGACGGCCATCGAAGAGCGCGCGCGCAGCGAGCTCGGCATGATCGGCCGCAATGAAACGTTCTATCAGGTCGTTCCGGTTCGGTCGCGCATGGCGTTGCCGACGCGTCCGGCCGAGCACCGGCAGACCGCCGCGCGCTGATCTCCCCCTCGTCTCGCGATAAGCTGCGCGCCTCATGCGCTACTTCGTCGTCATCCCGGCTGCAGGCAGCGGCCGGCGATTTTCCTCTTCGGTCCCGAAACAGTACGCGGCGCTCGGCGCCTCGACGGTCATTGAGCACGCGCTTGCGCCTTTCGAAGCCGACCCGGACTGCACCGGCCTCGTGGTCGCGATTTCGCCCCACGACACGTTGTGGCCTGCAATCGCCGCTCGCCGCTCGCGCCTCATTGAATCGGTCGCCGGCGGCGCGGAGCGTGCGCAGTCAGTGCGCAATGCCTTGCGGGCCCTGGTGGCGCGGGTGCGCGACGACGACTGGATCATGGTGCATGACGCCGCACGGCCGTGCTTCACCCGCGCCGACCTTGCGGCGCTCAAGCACGAGCTGGCATCGCATGCCGTCGGTGGGTTGTTAGCGGTGCCATTGGCC
>JBDTSV010000041.1:0-11452 GCA_039930985.1 Pseudomonadota bacterium | reverse complement strand
CCCTCGCGAGACCGTTCGGTCGCGCCTGCGGGTCGCCCGCGACCACCTCCGTCACTGAAGTCATCAATTGCGGGCCTAACAAGGGATTGCACTCGACGGTGGCGTTGAGCTTGCCTTCGATCATGGCCGCGAACGCGCCTTTCACGGCGTCGACGGACACGATGAGAATCTCCTTGCCCGGTTTCAGGCCGGCTTCTTCGATGGCCTGGATGGCGCCGAGGGCCATATCGTCGTTGTGGGCGTACAGCACGTGGATCTTGCGCGACTCGGACTTGAGTATGGCTTCCATGGTCTCCTTTCCCTTGCTCCGCGTGAAATCCCCGGATTGGGATCGAATGATCTTCAAATGAGGATTTGCGGCGATGATCTCTTCGAAGCCCATCTTGCGATCGATGGCAGGCGCTGATCCGACCGTGCCTTGCAGTTCGACGATGTTCACGTCTTCCTTCGCATCGCTGAATTTCCCGGCGACCCAGCGCCCGGCCTTGCGGCCTTCCTCGACGAAGTCCGAGCCGAGGAAGCCGATGTACAGCGAGGGATCGCTGGACACCGCGCGGTCGGTGAGGATGACGGGAATGCCGGCGGCCTTCACTTCCAGGAGTACGCTTTCCCAGCCGGTGGCGACCACCGGCGAAAAGGCGATGATGTCCACTTTCTGCGCGATGAACGCGCGCAGCGCCTTGATCTGGTTTTCCTGCTTTTGTTGCCCGTCCGCGAAACGCAGATCGATGTTGCTGGTGAGCGCGGCGGCCTTGATGGATTCGGTGTTGGCCCTGCGCCATTCGCTCTCGGCGCCGATCTGGCTGAAGCCAAGCACGATGCGTTCGTCTTTCTTTTCGCCGGAGCAGGCGGCGAGCAATCCAACAGCCAATACCCCCGCAAGACATTGTGAGAAGTTCATCGGAATCCTCCTGGGCCCTGTCTCAAAGAGCCGTGGTCTCGTGCAGTGCGAGGCCGCCCGGCTCGATGAGCAGCTTGTTGATGAGCGGCGCGCCGAGCGCCGGCAGGTCGATTTCGAATTCATCGCCGGCCTGCACCCTGATGTTGTCGACGAAGCTGACCGTCGCCGTGCCGAAAAAATGCAGGTGCACGTCGCCGGGAATGCGGTGTTGTTTGTACTTGAAGTGGTGGTATTCGAGGTTGGCGAATGTGTGGCACATGTTCGCCTCGCCCGTGAGGAAGGGCTTCTGCCAGAGCAGGGCGCCATCGCGCCGGATGCGGCTGGTGCCTTCCAGGTGCGCGGGCAGCGAGCCGGTGTTCAACATCGGCCCCACGCCGCACTGCCGCAGTTTCGAATGCGCCAGAAGTAGATAGTTGCGGCGCTCGGTGACGTGGTCGGAGAACTCATTGCCGATGGCGAAGCCGAGGCGATGCGGCTTGCGATTGTCGTCGATGATGTACAGACCGACCAGCTCGGGTTCTTCGCCGTGGTCTTCGGCGAAATCGGGCGAGGTGATCGGCGTTCCCGCGGCGACCACATTGCGGCCGTTGCCCTTGTAGAACCACTCCGGCTGCATTCCGGGTTTGCTGCCCACGGGCTTTCCGCCTTCCACGCCCGCCTTGAACATTTTCATGGAATCGGTGAGCTCGGCATTGGCCGTGAGCTTTGCGTGCATCGAATCGCGTGCCGCGGCGCTGCCGAGATGCGTGAGCCCCGTGCCGCTGACCAGGCAATGTCCCGGGTCCGGATGCGTGAGCGGCGGCAGCAACCGCCCTTCATGCAGCAGATCCAGATACGCGATGGCAGCGTCGACCGCCTCACCGCTCACGATCTGCTCGAGTGAGCGTTGTTCATTCGCCGCGCGGCGCGCAAGTTGCCAGGTGGATTCGACGTTCGACAGCGGCAGCACGGCACCGTTGGCTTCGACGCGCGCCACGCGCGTGCGGCCGGCGTCGGTGAACTGCAGCAGTCTCATAGCCAGCCGGCGTCGACGATGTATTCCTGCGCGGAGCACGCGCGGGCGTCGTCCGAGGCGAGGAACAGCGCCATGGGTGCCACGTCTTCGGGCATGACTTTGTCAGGCAGCACCTGGTTGCGCTGGATTTCGATCTCGCCTTCTGGCGTGAGCCACTTCTCGATCTGCCGGTCGGTCATGATCCAGCCGGGCGTGATCACGTTGACGCGGATGCGGTGCTCGCCGAGCTCGGCCGCGAGGCCTCGCGTGAGGCCGATGACCGATGACTTGGCCGTGGTGTAGACCGGCATGTTGCGGCCCTTGGCGCCGTAGGAGTTCGAACCGAAGTTGATGATCGAACCTCCGCCCATCTTCTTCATGCCGGGCACCACGGCCTGGATGGCGAAGAATGCCGGGCGCTGGTTCACGGCGATGCGTGCGTCGTAGTACTCGGGCGTCACATCCATGAGCGCGTGGCGCTCGTCGTTGGCCACATTATTAATGAGTACATGGAAGTCGCCCATGGCCTTGGCGGCGTCGCGGATGGCGGTCTGGAGCGCGGCGATATCGGTGACATCGGTCTGGCGATACCACGGACGCGGCAATCCAGCCTTTTCTATCTTCTGGATCAACGCCTCCGACGGCGCTTCCGCATAGTCCACGAATGCCACGAGCGAGCCTTGTCTCGCGAATGACTCGGTCATACACCCGCCAATGCCCGAGCCACCGCCGGTGATGAAAACACTGCGGCCGCGCAGGGATGGGTAGCTGGCGCCACCCGACAGGGCAGCGGCGTTGTCTCGACGATCGACTGGCATGAGAATGGGCCTCGATTTGCGGCGCTTCGAAAGGCGCTGAAGTATAGATATTCCGGCGCGGCTTGTGCGAAGGTGCGGCCCTTCCCACACGATCAGAGACATGGACCCGAAGATGAAGCGGCGGCTGCGCAGTCAGGACTGGTTTGGCAAGAAAGACAAGGATGGTTTCATCCATCGGAGCTGGCTCAAAAACCAGGGCTATCCGGACGATATGTTCGACGGCCGGCCGGTCATCGGCATCTGCAACACCTGGAGCGAGCTCACTCCCTGCAATGGCCACTTCCGCGAGATCGCGGAATTCGTAAAACGCGGCGTCTACGAAGCCGGTGGTTTTCCGCTCGAGTTTCCGGTGATGTCGCTCGGCGAGACGCAGCTCAAGCCGACCGCCATGCTGTTTCGCAACCTCGCCAGCATGGATGTCGAAGAATCCATCCGCGGCAACCCCATGGACGGCGTCGTGCTGCTCATGGGCTGCGACAAGACCACGCCCTCGCTGCTCATGGGAGCGGCGAGCTGCGACCTGCCCACCATCGGCATCTCCGGCGGCCCGATGTTGTCAGGCCATTTCCGCGGCAAGCAGATCGGCTCGGGTACCGGCGTGTGGCAGATGTCGGAAGACGTTCGCGCCGGCAAGATGTCGCAGGAAGAATTCACGGCTGCCGAATCGTGCATGCATCGCTCCAAGGGTCACTGCATGACCATGGGCACCGCCTCCACCATGGCAAGCATGGTCGAGGCGCTCGGCGTCTCACTACCCGGCAACGCCGCGATTCCCGCCGTCGACGCGCGCCGCTACCGGCTGGCGCAGCTTTCCGGCCGCCGCATCGTCGAGATGGTGCACGAAGACCTGTTGCTGTCGAAAATCCTCACGCGCCAGGCGTTCGAGAATGCCATCAAAGCCAACGCCGCCATCGGCGGGTCCACGAATTCGGTGGTGCACCTGTTGGCCATCGCAGGCCGCCTGGGCGTGAAGCTCGAGCTGGACGATTGGGACAAGCTCGGTTCGCAGTTGCCGTGCTTGGTGAATCTGCAGCCCTCGGGCCGGTACCTCATGGAAGATTTCTACTACGCCGGCGGTCTGCCGGCGGTACTCAGGGAAATCGCCAGCGTCCTCAACAAGGATGCGTTGACCGCCAATGGCAAGACCATCGGCGAGAACATCGCCAGCGCGCCGGTGTGGAATCGTGATGTCATCAAGGCGTTCGACGATCCGTTCAAGGCGAATGCCGGCATTGCGATCCTGCGCGGCAATCTCGCGCCGGACGGCGCGGTGATCAAACCGTCGGCCGCCACACCCAAACTACTCAAGCATCGCGGGCGGGCGGTGGTGTTCGAGACCATCGAGGAGTTCAAAGCGAAGATCGACGATGAGAGTCTCGAGATCGACGAGAACTCCATCATGGTGCTCAAGGGTTGCGGTCCGCGCGGCTATCCCGGCATGGCCGAGGTCGGCAACATGCCGCTGCCGCCCAAGGTGCTGCGCAAGGGCATCACCGACATGGTGCGCATCTCCGACGCGCGCATGAGCGGCACCGCCTATGGCACCGTGGTGCTGCACGTGGCGCCGGAGTCCGCGGCCGGCGGGCCGCTGGCACTAGTTAGAACTGGCGACGTCATCGAGCTCGATGTCGGCGCGCGTCGCCTGCACCTGGACGTGAGCGATGCGGAGCTTGCGAAGCGCCGTGCTGCCTGGGTCGCACCCGAACCACCCAAGCGTGGCTACTACAAGCTTTATGTCGAGCACGTCCAGCAGGCCGACAAGGGCTGTGATCTCGACTTCCTGGTGGGCGGCAGCGGCACCACGGTGACGCGCGATTCTCATTGAGGCCTGACGGCCACTCTTAAGCGCCGCCGAAGCGGCGGCGTTCATGAATTTGCCGTAACGTGAGGGCAGTTTTCGCCCAGCCGAGCTTGTCGACGGTCTGAACTGCAGGAATACTCAACCGCGGAGGCTTTCTGATTCGACGCAATCGCCGTTGGTTCGTCCCTGTGCTGTCGCTGGCGCTGTTGTTCGCGCAAGCCGGCATGGTGGTACACGCCAGCACGCACCTCAAAGCCGACCCGCACGCAGCGCCCACGCCGAGCCAGCTCTGTGGCGAGTGCCTTTCGTTCGCGCCCATGCAGAACATGGTGGGCGGCGCGCCCACGGTCGTACTCACAGTCCAGGTTTCCGCCGATCGCGCCGTCGAGCGCATCACCTTCGTCTCCGTCCCGCGCCGAGCTTTTTCGGCATTCCGCTCGCGCGCACCGCCTTTCTCCGCCTGAACCATCGGTGATTGCACGCCGGCGTTACTCGCCGCGTGTTGGTTGGTTTCGGTAGGAGAATTCCATGTTGAGATTCAGGCCCGTGGCGGCGCTCATTGCGCTGGCTTTGCTGCCGGCAGTTTCCGGGGCCGCCGACGATGTCGGCACGCTGCGAGCGGAACTGCAGACTTTGAAGAGTGAATATGGCGCGCGTGTCGATGCACTCGAAACGCGCATTCAGCAACTGGAGTCGCAAGCCGTGGTCGGTGACGCGCAAGCCACTGCGCTGCCCGAGCCACCGCCACCGCCCGCCTCGTCCGTCGGCGGTGGAGCGTCGGCCTTCAATCCCGCGATCTCGCTGATCCTCGGCGGCAGTTACACCAGCACTTCACGCGATCCTTCCGACTGGAACATCGCGGGCTTCCCGCCGAGCGGTGGTGAGGTGGGGCCAGGCGAGCGCAGCTTCAACCTCGGCGAATCCGAGCTCACGTTCGCCGCCAACATCGATCCGTACTTCTCGGGGCAGTTGACCGCGGCGATCACCGGCGAGAACGAAATCGAAGCCGAGGAAGCGTTCGTCCGCACCGCCGCGCTGCCGGACGGCTTCACGGCCAAGCTCGGGCGGTTCTTCTCGGGCTTTGGCTATCTCAATGAAGTGCACGCGCACGCCTGGGACTTCGTCGACCAGCCGCTGGTCTATCAAGCCTTGTTTGGCGGGCAGTTCAAGCAGAACGGCGTGCAGGTGAAGTGGCTTGCGCCCACGGACCTGTTCGTCGAGTTCGGCGCGGAGGCCGGCAACGGCGAGGGCTTTCCTTCGACACACCGCGCGCGCAACGGCCTCAATGGCGTCACGCTGTTCACTCACATCGGTGGCGACATCGGCGACTACACCACCTGGCGCACCGGCGTTTCCTGGCTCGACCAGCACGCCGAAGACCGTGCCGGCGGCATCACCGATGATTCGGGCGACGCGCTGTTCGAGAGCTTCACGGGTGACGCGCGCACGGTCGTCGTCGATGGCGTGCTCAAGTGGGCGCCATCGCCGCGGCGCCAGCTGAAGGTGCAGGCCGAATACATGCGCCGCAAGGAGAGCGGCGAGATCGCCGACAATTCAGGCGTGCTGCTCGCCGATGACTATCGCGTCACGCAGTCCGGCTGGTACCTGCAGAGCATCTATCAGTTCGCGCCGCGCTGGCGCGTGGGCGCGCGCTACGACTCGCTGGATTCCGGAACCCCGCACTACACGTTGTCCCCGGACGGTCTGCTGAGCACCAATCCCGACCGCCTGTCGCTGATGCTCGACTGGAACCCGAGCGAGTTCTCGCGCTTGCGCGCGCAGTACGACTTCGACAACGCGCGCGACGACGGTGAGCGCGACCGCATCCTGCGGCTGCAATACATCTACGGCATCGGCGCGCACGGCGCGCACAAGTACTAGGACTCGCCATGAAAAATCCAATCGTGAAACTCGCCTTGTTGTTAGCCCCATTGCTCGGTGGCGCGCTGCCCGCGCATGCCGCGCTCAAGGTGCTGGCCACCACGCCCGACTGGGGTGCACTGGCCACCGAGCTCGGCGGCGAACGCGTCAACGTGTACGTCGCCACCACCGCGCTGCAGGATGTGCACCGCGTCGAAGCCAAGCCCAGCCTCGTGGCGCGTGCGCGCACCGCGGACCTGGTGGTCGCCACCGGCGCCGAGCTCGAGATCGGCTGGTTGCCAGTGCTCATCCAGGAGTCCGGCAATTCGCACATCCAGCCCGGAACGCCAGGCAATTTCGAGGCCGCCTCGGCGCTGCGCTTGTTGGAGGTGCCGTCCAAGCTCGACCGCGCCATGGGCGACATCCACCCGCAGGGCAATCCGCACGTGCAGCTCGATCCGCACAACATCGCGGCCATCGCGCATGCCCTCAGCGCGCGTTTGGCGCAACTCGAGCCCGCGCAAGCGGCGTTCTATGCCGCGCGAGCCAAGGACTTCGACGCGCGGTGGGCCGCCGCCATCACGCGTTGGGAATCCAGGGCCGCTCCGCTCAAAGGCGCGCAGGTGGTCATCATGCACCGCGACCAGGCCTATCTATGTCACTGGCTGGGGCTGACCGAGGAAGCTTCGATCGAACCCAAGCCCGGTGTGCCACCCACTGCGGCGTACCTCGGCATGTTGGTGGGCAAGCTCACCAGTGCGCCGCCGAAGTTGATCCTGCTCAACGCCTACAACGATGCCAAGGCGGCGAACTGGCTGTCCGAACGCGTGCACGCGCCGGCGGTCGTACTGCCGTTCTCGGTGGGCGGATCGCCCGAGGCAAAGGACCTCTTCGGGTTGTTCGACGACACCCTCGACAAGCTGCTGGCGGCCAACAAATGAACGACCTGCTCACCGATTTCAGCATTCTGGTTCCTGCGCTGATCGCGGGTTGCCTGGTTGCGATCTCGCACGTGCCGTTGGGACAGCAGGTGCTGTCCCGCGGAATCGTGTTCATCGACCTCGCCATCGCGCAGGTTGCCGGCCTGGGTGTCATCGCCGCGAGCATCATGGGTTTGCCCATCGAAGGGTGGGGCGCGCAAGCGGCCGCCGGCGCGGCGGCGCTGGCCGGCGCATTGCTGCTCACCTGGACCGAGAAAAAGCGCCCCGAAGTTCAGGAGGCGCTGATCGGCATCCTGTTCGTGCTGGCGTCGACCGCGCAGATACTGTTGTTAGCCAACGATCCGCACGGTGGCGAGAATCTCAAGGACTTGTTGGCCGGGCAGATTCTCTGGGTGTCGAATGCACAGTTGATCCGCACCGCGGTGTTGACCGCCGTCTTCGCGCTCGTGTGGTTCAAGTGGCGTGACAAGATTGGCCGTATCGGTTTCTACGTGTTGTTCGCCATCGTCGTCACTGCGTCGGTCCAACTCGTCGGCGTGTACCTGGTGTTCACCAGCCTCATCGTGCCGGCCGTGGCGACCTATCGCCATGCACCGAAACGGCAGCTGATGATTGGCTACGCGCTTGCCGTGGGCAGTTATCTGGCCGGGCTCGGCGTATCGCTGATCACCGATCTGCCCTCGAGCCCGGTGATCGTCTGGGTCATGGGCATTTTCGGACTGCTGGTGCATCTGACGGGGCGAAATGGCGATCGTGCCGCGGCGCCGCGTGTCCCGCATTAGCGACGTACGCCGGGCTCCGACAGACAGCAACCACGCGAGTAGCGCCAGAAACCTTACCGGTCTGGCGAGTACGCTCGACACATGTCAACGCTCGCGTCGACTCAGCCATTTCGCATCGGCATCCCCGATCAGGTGCTCGATGATCTGAGCGCCCGATTGCGGCGCACACGTCGCGTGCGGGTACTCAAGGGCGGCGGCTGGGACGCAGGAAGTGACCCTGACTACCTGGATGAACTGATCCGCTACTGGCGCGACGACTTCGACTGGCGGCAGCGCGAGCGAGAACTGAACCAGCTCGCGCACTACGTCGCGCGCATCGACGGCGCGAATATCCACTACGTGCACGAAACAGGACTCGGCGTGCGCTCCACACCGGTATTGCTGCTGCATGGCTGGCCGGATTCATTTCTGCGCTATGAAAAAGCCATTCCGCTGTTGGTAGGAGCCGAGCACGACACCGCGGAAGATCTGACGTGCGACGTGGTGGTGCCGTCGTTGCCGGGGTTTGCGTTCACCGGGCAGATCGGCCCGAGCCAGGAAATTCCCTCGATAAAATCCTCGGCGAAACTCCTGCATCGGCTCATGACCGAAGTGCTGGGCAACGAAACCTATGTGGTCGCGGGGGGCGACGGCGGTAGCGCGATTGCACAGAGCATGGCCATTCAGTTTCCCGGCTCGGTCATTGGAATCCATCTCACCGATATCGGCTGGCAGGGCGGCGGTGACGACAGCGACGGTCTCAATGTCATCGAGCGCCAATACGTCGCCGCCATGACGAAAAAATTCATGGAGGACGGCGCCTATGTGGCCGTCCAGGCTTCGCAGCCCCGGGCGCTCGCCGCGAGTCTCAACGACTCACCCGCGGGACTGGCATCGTGGATCGTGGATCGCTTCCATTCCTGGTGCAATTCGCCGCGACATCTCGAACGTTGTTTCAGCAAGGACGAGATCCTCACCAACATCACTATCTACTGGATCACGCAGACCATCCAGTCTTCGATCTATGGCTATCTCGCCGAAACGCGGCAGCCTTCACTCGGCAAGTTCGATCGGGTGGATGTTCCCGTGGGCCTCGCGCTGTTTCCGCGCGACATGGCCGGGATCCCGCCGCGCCGCCTGGCCGAACGCAGGTTGAACGTGGTCCGCTGGACCGAAATGTCGAGCGGTGGTCATTTCGGTGCCTGGGAACGTCCCGAGGAATATGCCACTGACCTCAAGGCATTCGTCGGCTCGTTGTACGACCCCGTAACCTTGCGAGCGCAACATGGACACCGCCCGGGCAAAGCCATTTGAGATCCATATCGATGAGACCGCGCTGGCCGATCTCGCGGCGCGGCTCGCCGTGGCACGCCTGCCGCCCGAACAGGGTCCGCCTGGCTGGGACGCGGGCGCCAACCCGGCCTATCTACGTGATTTGTTGCAGCACTGGCGGAATGGGTACGACTGGCGGCGCGAAGAAACCAGCCTCAATCGCTTCGCGCAGTTTCGCGCCGAGGTGAATGGCGCGGACATTCATTTCATTCACGAGCATGGCAAAGGCGCGCGCCCTTTGCCCTTGGTGCTCACGCACGGCTTTCCCGATTCTTTCACGCGCTTTCTCAAGATCATCCCGCTGCTCGCGGATCCCGCGGCGCATGGGGGGGATTCCGCTGACGCGTTCGATGTCGTCGTACCGAGCCTGCCGTGGTGCGCATTTTCGCGTGAGCATCGCCACGGCGGCGGATTGTTCGCCGTCAACGATACCTGGCACCAGCTCATGACCGACGTGCTCGGCTACGAGCGGTACGGGGCGCACGGCGGCGACTGGGGCAGCACCATCACCGAACACATCGCCCGCAGCCACGCCAAGTCGGTGATCGGCATTCATCTTACCGACGTGCCGTTCTGGCACTCGCTCAAGGCCCCTGACGACTTGCAGCCCATCGAGCGCGCCTATGTCGAGCACGTCCAGCAATTTCAGAAGGAGCATGGCGCCTACGCCATGATCCAGGGCCGCAAGCCGCAAACGCTCGCCGATGGACTCAATGATTCACCGCTGGGTCTGGCCGCCTGGCTCGCGGAGAAATTTCAGCGCTGGAGCGATTGCGATGGCGACCTGGACGCCGTATTCACCAAGGACGAGATGCTGACCAACGCGATGGTGTATTGGGTGACCGGCAGCATCGGCGGCGCGTTCATGCCGTACTTCGACGTGCTCAACGCGGGTGCGCAACGCTGGATCGCCGAAGCCGTCAAACAAAAATTGGGCTCCGACGACGTACCGGCGGCGTTCGCGATGTTCCCGAAGGATCTGTCGCACCCGCCGCGCGAATGGGCGCAGCGATTCTTCAATGTGCAACGCTGGACGGATTTTCCCAAGGGCGGTCACTTCGCTGCCATGGAGCAGCCCGAGGCGCTGGCGCAGGACATCCGCGAGTTTTTCCGGCCGCTGAGGAACGAGCAGCGACACACGCAATAGCGTGGCGTGCCTCAACCCGCGCGCATTCGCAAAAGTCTGTCGATATCCAGTGGCTCGTCGTACTCGCGCCATTTAACTTCACGCTTTTCAACCGCGAGCATGGCCATTCGATCTGCCAGCTCGTTGCCTTCGATGCCCACGTGCGCGCTGACATGTTCGAGCGTCACGTCTTCCTCGATTTCCAGATACAGCGCGTAGAGCTCCTGGATGATTTCGAGATTCTTGATTTCGCCTTCGGCCTTGCGCCAGCCGCGCCGCTCCCAGCCCTTCGCCCATTTCGTCACCGCGTTCAATCCGTACGATGAATCGCTGCGGACCTGCACCGTCTGGTCGGCCTCGATCTCGCGCTTGGCCAGTGCCAATGCGTGCAGCAGGGCGTTGAGTTCCGCGGTGTTGTTGGTTCCGTTGGGGTTGTAAGCGCCATACCAGAGACTGGCGAGCGCGCCAGCGCGGTAGACCGCCATGCCGGAGCCGGCTTTGCCGGGATTCGGTTCGCAGGCGCCATCGCAGAAAATAACCGTGTCGAAGGCCGCGACCGCGTCCGCATGGTCAGTCCTGACAACGCGCGGCTTGCTGGCTCCCCGGACGGCGCTGCTACGTGCGGGTGCGCCGCCGCGAAACGCGACTTCCGCTTCGCCCAGCGTCGGAAAAGATTTGTATTGCGCGCCGGGAAAGCCATCGACCAACGCATGGGTGGTCGGCCAGTCGTCAAAGACCCCGGTTTTTTCGCCGCGCCATACGACATAGAACTTTTTTGCCATCGGCGCGCATCCTGCCCACAAAATCGTTGCGCGCCAAGGAGAAACACCGCAATCGCTGGTGCGGCTACAATGCCCGCCCATGCGCCCGTAGCTCAGCTGGATAGAGCACCTGGCTTCGAACCAGGTGGTCGGCGGT
>JBDTSV010000040.1:0-29192 GCA_039930985.1 Pseudomonadota bacterium | reverse complement strand
GCTAACTACTGCGCCAGATCGGTACGCCAACGAGCTGCGGCGGGCGTTCACCGCCGATGTCGGCCTGGCGGTTCCCGCCCGCGTCTTCAACGCCCTATTACAGCGATCGGAGCCTTTCGCGTAGGCTGATTGCGGCCCAAGCCCCCACTTACGCTGCTTCCGGCGCTCACGCATACTGCGTGCCCCGGAAGGAGCTGCACATGCGTTTCAGAAAGTTGGGCAATAGCGGTCTGATCGTCTCCGAGATGTGCCTGGGCGCAATGACCTTCGGCAGCGGCGAGGGCATGTGGGCCACGATTGCCGGGGTGAGCCAGGAAGGCGTCGCCGATCTGATCAAGACCGCTTTCGATCGCGGCATCAACTTCATCGACACCGCCGACTTCTACTCGAACGGCCGCTCGGAGGTGGTCACGGGCAACGCACTCAAGATGTTAGGCCTGCCGCGCGATTCGTACGTGCTGGCCACCAAGGTGCTGCTGCGCATGGGGGCGGGCCACAACCAGATTGGTCTGTCGCGCTATCACATCATGGAAGCGGTCAACGCGAGCCTGAAGCGTTTGCAGGTCGATCACATCGACCTGTACCAGATTCACGGCCGCGATCCATTCACGCCGATGGAAGAGACGCTGGATGCGCTCGACGACTGCGTGCGCGCCGGCAAGGTGCGCTATCTCGGCCTGTGCAATCTTTCCGCCTGGGAAATCATGAAGTCCCAGTGGATTTCCGACAAGAAGAATCTCGCGCGCTTCGAAAGCCTGCAGATGTACTACTCGGTGGCGGGCCGCGACATCGAGCGTGAGATCGTGCCGCTCGCCAGGGATCAGAATCTTGCCATCATGCCGTGGAGCCCGCTCGCCGGGGGCTTGTTGTCCGGCAAATTCTCGCGCGAGAACGAGAAACCCGATGGCGCACGCCGCGCCACACTCGACTTTCCGCCGGTGGATCGTGAGCGGGCGTTCAGGGTCATCGATGTCATGCGTCCCATCGCCGCGGACAACCTGGTGTCGGTCGCGCAGGTGGCGCTCGCGTGGCTGCTGGCACAGGCGCACGTCACCTCGGTGATCATCGGCGCCAAAAACCAGGAGCAACTGCTCGACAACATCGGCGCCACGGAACTCGAACTGAGCCCGGAGCAAATCCAGGCCATCACCGACGCCTCGGCTTTACCGAATGAATACCCGCAATGGATGCTCTCGCGCCAGTCGGGAGATCGCCTGGACCAGGTGAATGGGACCAACTGATCCGCTAACAACGCCAGGAAGGCCGCATAATCAAGTGATGCCTAACAAAGCCGTCGATCAGATCAATCAGCGCACCATGCGTTCCGTGGTGCTCGAATACGACTACATAGTCGCGGAGGGGCTGAACGCGCAGGAGAAGGCGGCGCTGGCCAGCGTCGCCGACAAGATTCGCAACTCTCGTATTCTCGATATCGGCGTTGGCGCGGGCCGGACCGTGCGCCCGCTGCGGGCCATCAGTGAGAACTATCTCGGCGTCGATTATGTTCAGGAGATGGTCGAGCACTGCCGTGCCGGATATCCGGGGGTGCGGTTTGAACGGCTCGACGCGCGCGAAATGTCGACCCTGAAGGCGGAGTCATTCGACCTGGTTTTCTTCTCATGCAATGGGATCTGCATGGTGGATCACGCCGGGCGTATCGCCATTCTCAAAGAAGTACGGCGCGTGTTGGCCGCCGGCGGCGTTTTCATCTTTTCCGCCTGCAACCGCAACAGCCCGCAATACGAAATTCCGTTCCACTTTCCCGATTTTCAGCGCACCAGTAATCCGGTGAAGTTGTTGGTGCGTGCCGCGCGCTTTGTGACCCAAGTGGGATACAGGCTGATCAACCGCCGGCGAAATCGCCGACACGAGATCAGGACCGACGAGTACGCAGTGATCAACGACGTCTACCATCACTACCGGACGATGCTGTATTTCATCGACCTGCCACGGCAGCACGCCCAGTTGAGCGAAGCCGGGTTCGCCGGCGGCGTGGCGACCTTCGATTTGTCGGGTCGGCCTGCGGACAATGATTGTCGTGACGGCACCGTCATCTTCGTGGTGTCGAAGAGCTAAGCCCGGAACTAGCTGGACAAGGACGCCCGATTCACCGCCGTTCCTGCTTTTCTGGTAGCGTTACCGCCCTGAAATTGGCGGGTTGCGTCGCGAGGGGTGAATGTATTTAGGCATCGATATCGGCACGTCCAGTGTCAAAGCTGTGCTTGTCGACGACAACGATACGGTAGTCGAGCAGGCGTCCGCGCCTCTCAACGTCTCCCGCCCACACAGCGGATGGTCCGAGCAAAATCCCGCTGACTGGTGGACCGCCACCAACGCGGCTGTGAAAGCCCTGCCTGCGTCGTTGCGCAAGGCCGTGAAGGCCGTTGGCCTCTCAGGCCAGATGCACGGCGCCACGCTGCTCGACGCCGCCGACAAGCCGCTGCGTCCGGCCATCCTCTGGAATGACGGGCGGAGCGAGAAGCAGTGCGCCACGCTCGAGCAGAATGAGCCGCGCGCGCGCCAGATCACCGGCAACATCGCCATGCCTGGTTTTACCGCGCCCAAACTCGTCTGGGTACGCGAACACGAACCGGCGGTATTCAAGGACACGCGCTGCGTGCTCCTGCCCAAGGACTACGTGCGCCTCCTCATGACGGGCGAGAAAGTCGGCGAGATGTCCGACGCCGCCGGCACGCTGTGGCTGGATGTCGCCAAACGGCGCTGGTCGCCGGAGATGCTGGCCGCAACGGGCCTGACTGAATCCCATATGCCGCGCCTCGTGGAAGGGTCGGACACCTCGGGTGTGCTGCTCAAGTCAGTGGCCGCGGACTGGGGAATGGACGGCGTACCGGTTGCTGGTGGTGGTGGCGACAACGCCGCTGGCGCTGCGGGCATTGGCGTCATCACGCCAGGTGATGCCTTTCTGTCGCTGGGCACCTCTGGCGTGCTGTTTCTGGTCACCCCGAAATTCCTGCCGAATCCCGCCAAGGCGGTACACGCGTTCTGCCATTGCCTGCCGGGCCTGTGGCATCAGATGAGCGTGATGTTGAGCGCCGCCTCGTGCGTGGATTGGGCGGTGAAACTCACTGGAACCAAGGACGCGGCGGAGCTCCTGTCCAAGGTGGAAAAGCGGGCGGCCCTCGACGGCCCCGAAATCTTCCTGCCGTACCTTTCCGGCGAGCGCACCCCGCACAACGACCCGCAGGCGCGCGGTGTGCTGTTCGGCCTTAATCACGATTCGGACGCCGCGGCCATTGGCCAGGCGGTGCTCGAAGGCGTGGCCTTCGCATTCGCCGATGGTCTGGACGGCCTCATCGAAGCCGGCGCCACGATCGACAAGATCTCGGTCATCGGCGGCGGCGCCCGCTCCATGTGGTGGGGCGGCGTGTTGGCGGCGGCCCTCAAGCGGCCCCTCATTTACCGCGATGCCTCGGAAGTCGGGCCGGCGCTTGGCGCCGCCAGGCTTGCCCGGCTAGCCAAGACGCGCGAACGGGCGGAGGATGTCTGCCGCCCGCCGCCGGTGCGAGTAGTCATCGAGCCCAACGCCCGGGACATCGAGCAACTGGCGCCAAAACGTCAGAAGTTTTCCCAGATTTATCAGGACCTTCGTCCAAGATTTCGAGGAGTTTGACCATGTCGAGCGCACAGCCCATGCAGAAGCCCGTCTCCTATTTCGGAGGCGTGGCGCCCATCAAGTTCGAAGGCATCAAGTCGGACAATCCGCTGGCCTTCCGCTACTACAACAAGGATCAGATCGTCCTCGGCAAGCGCATGGAAGACCTGTTGCGGCCGGCGGTGTGCTACTGGCATTCCTTTGCGTGGAATGGTCACGACATCTTTGGCCAGGGCACTTTCGACCGTCCGTGGAACGCGGGCGTGATGGACCAGGCTGCGGCGTGGATGAAAATGGATGCGGCCTTCGATTTCTTCAAGACACTCGGCGCGCCGTTCTATTGCTTCCATGACGTGGACGCGATGCCGTCCGCCTCGAACATCAAGGAGCACGTCTCCAATCTCGCCGCGACCATCGATCGACTCGAGAAGAAGCAGGCCGAGACCGGCATCAAGCTCCTGTGGGGTACGGCGAACCTGTTCTCGCACCCGCGCTACATGGGCGGTGCCTCGACGAATCCGGATCCGGATGTGTGGGCGTTCGCGGCGACACAGGTGCGTCATTGCATGGATGCCACCAAGCGCCTCGGGGGTTCTAACTACGTGCTGTGGGGCGGCCGAGAAGGCTACGACACGCTGCTCAATACCAGCCTCAAGCACGAGCTCGCCAACTTCGGCCGCTTCCTGCAGCTGGTCGTCGAGCACAAGCACAAGATCGGCTTCAAGGGCACGATCCTCATCGAGCCGAAGCCGCACGAGCCGACCAAGCACCAGTACGACTTCGACGTGGCCACCGTCTACGGCTTCCTCAAGAAGAACGGCCTCGAGAATGAAGTGAAAGTGAACATCGAAGCCAATCACGCAACGCTTGCGGGGCACAGCTTCGATCACGAGATCGCCATGGCCGATGCGCTCGGCATCTTCGGCTCAATCGACATCAACCGCGGTGATCCGCAGAACGGCTGGGACACCGACCAGTTCCACAATGATCCGCTCGATATGACGCTTGCGATGTATCGCATTCTCAAGGCCGGCGGCTTCACCACCGGTGGTTTCAATTTCGACGCCAAGGTACGGCGCCAGAGCACCGACCCGGCGGACATGTTCTACGGTCACGTTGGCGGGCTCGACCTGCTGGCGCGTACGTTGCTGTCGGCGGTGGCACTCATCGAAAACGGCAGCATCGACAAGTTCGTCGAGCAGCGTTACGCCAAGTGGGCGGGCGATGCAGGGCAGAAGATTCACGCCAAGGGTGCGAGCCTCGAATCCATTTCGGATGCCGCGGTGGCCGCCAACATCAATCCGAAACCGCTGTCGGGCCGCCAGGAATATCTCGAAAACCTGGTCAATCGGTTCGTCTGAACCTCGGCGCGTCGCGCGCGATGTCGCGGGTTGCAAGGTCGGCAGCGGTGCCGGTTCTGGTGGCCTCGGCTCGTGGGCGGTGGCCGCACCCGCGGCGCTCGAGATGGCTCGCATCCAGTAGTCGCATACGTATGCATGACGGCGATAAGGCCGCGGTGCAGTAGAGTCCGCCAACTCGAACGGGGAGTGGGGGAGCTATGCGGCGATTTCTCGCGTTGGTGGCGCTTGGCTTCTCTACCTGTGCCTCGTGGGGAGCCCCTGACTTTCGCGCACGCCCTCCCGAAGACGAAATTGTCTACTTCGTTCTTCCCGATCGCTTTGAGAATGGCGACAAATCCAATGACGCAGGTGGCCTTGCGGGCAACCGTCTAACCACCGGTTTCGATCCCACGCACAAGGGCTTCTATCACGGCGGTGACCTCAAAGGCCTGATCGAGCGGCTGGGTTATATCCAGGGTCTCGGGGCCACGGCCATCTGGCTGGGACCTATATATAAGAATAAACCCGTTCAGGGAGCCCCTGGTCAGGAGACCGCCGGCTATCACGGCTACTGGATCACCGACTTCACCACTGTCGATCCGCATTTCGGTACCGAAGCGGACATGCACGTCTTCGTCGATGCGGCGCACGCGCGCGGCATGAAGGTGTATCTCGACATCATCACCAACCACACGGCGGACGTGATCCAGTATCGCGAATGCGCCCAAGGCCCTTGCGCCTACCGCGACAAGGGCGCGTATCCCTACTCACGCAAGGGCGGCCTCGAGGGCGCCCCCATCAATGCCGGATTCGCGGGCGACTCGGTGGGCGCCAGCGCGAACTTCGCGCTGTTGACGCGTCCCGACTACGCGTACACGCCGTTCGTGCTGCCGGCCGAGGCCAATGTCAAGGTGCCGGCCTGGCTCAATTCACCTATCTACTACCACAACCGCGGAAACTCGGACTTCGTGGGCGAGAGCTCACTGGACGGCGATTTCTTCGGTCTCGACGATCTCATGACCGAGAACCCGCGCGTGGTGCAGGGCTTCATCGACATCTTCGGCGGGTGGATCGACCGCTACGGTATCGACGGCTTCCGCATCGACACCGCGCGCCATGTGAATCCGGAATTCTGGCAGGTGTTCGTGCCCGCCATGGTGAGCCGGGCGCGCGCCCGCGGCATCGTCAACTTCCACATCTTCGGCGAGGTGGCCGCCGATGGCGTCGATGTAGCGCAGCTGGCGCGGCACACGCGCGTCGACCGGCTTCCGTCGGTTCTCGATTTCGGTTTCGCCAACGCGGTTCGTGCCGTCGTGTCAGGAGGGCAAGGCACGTCGCTGCTGGCGCGGCTCTTCGAGGACGACGGCTTGTATGAGGGCGGCGCCGCGGCGGCGCTGCGCCTGCCCACATTCACCGGCAATCATGACTTCGGCCGGCTTGCCTGGAGCATTCGCGCGGCGCGTCCCGGGGCCACGGATGACGAGGTGATGCGGCGCGTGCTGCTGGCAAACGCCATGTTGTTCCTGCTGCGCGGCGTTCCCGTGGTGTACTCCGGCGACGAGCAGGGTTTCATCGGCCATGGCATCGACCAGGATGCACGCCAGGATATGTTCGCGAGTCAGGTGGCGAGCTACAACGACCAGGGTTTGTTAGGTACCAGCACCACGACCGCGGTGGCGAATTTCAATCCACAGCATCCGTTGTACGCCCAGGTTGCCGGTTTGGCGAAGCTGCGCCGGGAACACGCGGCGCTGCGGCGCGGCCGGCAGCTGGTGCGTGCGTACGGCGATGTGCCGGGCCTGTTCGCGGCCTCACGCATCGGCAGCGATGGGCGCGAGCTCGTGGTGGCCTTCAATACCTCGACCGACACCGCAGTGGCACAGATAGAGGTGGAGCCGGGATCCAGCGTGTTCAGGTCGCTGCGCGGCGCGTGCGCCGCCCGCGCCAGTGCGCCGGGAAGTTTTCGCGTGGAGGTTCCTCCGTTGAACTACGTCGTCTGTGAAGGAGCGGCACATTGAAGCTGCGCATGACACTTGCGGTATTGCTCATGGCGGTCGCCCAGTCGGCCGACGCCCAGGTGGTGTACAGCCTCGCCTCCAACGCGAGCGCGCGTTCGCCCGCGGGCAACACGATCGTGACGCTTCGATTGAACGGTGAGGGGCGGCCTGAGTACTCCATCCTGCGCAGCGGCCGGACGGTGGTCGACTGGTCGCGCCTCGGCTTCATTCTCGCCGACGCGCCGAAACTCGAGCGCAACTTCGAGCTCGCACGCATCGAAGAAAAGAACATCGACGAAACCTGGGAACAGCCGTGGGGCGAGCGCCGCTACGTGCGCAATCATTACACCGAGCTGCGGGTGACATTGCAGGAGAAGTCGGGCACTCACCGCGCACTCACTGTCGTCTTCCGTGTCTTCGACGATGGCGTGGGCTTTCGCTATGAGTTTCCTGAGCAGGCAACGTTGTCGCAGGTGAACATCGTTCAGGAGCTCACCGAATTCGACATTGCCGAGATGGCGACCGCGTGGTGGATTCCGGGCGGGGAATGGAACCGCTACGAGTATCTCTATAACAAGACGTCGCTGGCAGAAGTTGGGCAGGCGCACACGCCGGTGACCATCAGGACGGCGAGCGGCCTGCATATTGCGATTCATGAAGCGGCGCTCGTCGACTACTCGGCCATGTGGTTGCGGCGCGTGTCGGGACAACGTTTGAAAGTCGTCTTGTCGCCGTCGTCCAATGGTCCGGCGGTGAGTCGCAAGGCACCGTTCGTTACGCCATGGCGCACGCTGCAGATCGCAGATTCCGCGCCCGGCCTCTACATGTCGGATCTCATCCTCAATCTCAACGAGCCTAACAAGCTCGGCGATGTCTCGTGGGTGAAGCCCTTCAAGTACGTCGGCATCTGGTGGGGCATGCATCTCGGCACGAAGACCTGGGCATCGGGCCCGAAGCATGGCGCGACCACCGCCGAGACCCGACGCTACATCGACTTCGCCGCGGCCAACGGTTTTCGCGGGGTGCTGGTCGAAGGCTGGAACAAGGGCTGGGATGGCGACTGGTTCGCGAATGGCAAGGACTTCAGTTTCACGACACCGTATCCGGACTTCGACCTCGTGGAGTTGGCCGCCTACGCGAAAAGGAAGGGCGTGCACCTGATCGGTCACCATGAGACGGCTGGCAACATCGCCAACTACGAAAAGCAGATACGCCCCGCGCTCGACCTCTACGCGAAGCTGGGCATCGACGCGGTCAAGACCGGTTATGTGGCCGACGCCGGTGGCGTCCAGGCATTGGGCGAAGACGGCCAGATTCACTTTGAGTGGCATGACGGTCAGGTGCAGGCGCGCCATCACCTGCTCGTGGTGACTGAAGCGGCCAAACGCCACATTTCGATCGACGCCCACGAACCCATCAAGGACACGGGTCTGCGGCGCACCTATCCCAATTGGGTCGCACGCGAAGGCGCGCGTGGGATGGAGTACAACGCCTGGGGCGATCCGCCGAATCCGCCCGAGCACGAAGCGAACCTGGTGTTTACCCGCATGCTCAGCGGCCCGATGGATTTCACGCCCGGGGTCCTGAGCCTCGCCGGCGCCGGCGGCAAACGCATCCAGTCGACCGTGGCCAAGCAGCTCGCGCTCTACGTGGTGCTATACAGCCCTATCCAGATGGCTGCGGATCTGCCAGAAAACTACGCGAAGTATCCCAAGCCATTCCAGTTCATCAAGGACGTGCCGGTGGACTGGGCCGACACGCGCGTGCTCAACGGCGAGGTGGGCGATTACGTCACCATGGCGCGCAAGGATCGCAACAGCGACGACTGGTATCTCGGCGCGATTACCGATGAAGAGCCGAGGGTGCTGCGCGCCTCGCTCGACTTCCTCGACGAAGGCAAGCGCTACTACGCCACTATCTATCGCGACGGCCGGAACGCGGGCTTCGAGGGCGAGAGCGATGGCCATTCGCTCGAGATCGAAACGCGCCCCGTGTCGCGTAAAGACACGCTACAACTCGTACTGGCGCCAGGTGGAGGGCAGGCGATCCGCATTTCCACGAACCCGGGCATCGCGGGGCCGCGTTCTTCGCCGAAGCCGAAGCCGAAGCCGAACGTGGAGTGAGCGTGTCGACCCACAAACCGCAAGTGTCTTTCTGGCAGATCTGGAACATGTGTTTCGGATTCCTCGGACTGCAATTCGGCTTCGCCCTGCAGAACGCCAACGTCAGCCGCATCTTTCAGACGCTGGGCGCCAAGGTGGACGATATTCCCATGCTCTGGATCGCGGCACCGCTGACCGGGTTGTTAGTGCAGCCCGTCATCGGCTATTACTCCGACCGTACCTGGAACTGGCTGGGCCGCCGCCGCCCGTATTTTCTCGTCGGCGCCATCCTTGCCTCGATGGCGCTCATCGCGATGCCGCGCTCGGCTGTGCTGTGGATGGCGGCAGGGCTGCTGTGGATCCTGGACGCCAGCATCAATATCGCCATGGAGCCGTTCCGTGCGTTCGTCGGCGACCAGTTGCCGGAGAAGCAGCGGCCGAGCGGCTATGCCATGCAGAGCTTTTTCATCGGTATCGGTGCGGTGATCGCGAGTTGTCTTCCGTGGATCCTCGAGAAGGCTGGAGTGGGCAACGTCAGCACTGAGGCCGCGGCGATACCCGATACGGTGCGCTACTCGTTCGACATCGGCGCCGTTGCCCTCGCGGGCGCGATGTTGTGGACGATTTTCACCACACGGGAGTACCCGCCCGGCGAACTACACGGCTTCGCCGATGCGACGCCGTTGTCGGAAGGAGTGACCCCTGGGAGTGCGAGACACGCACGCACGCGCGGCGCGCTTTGGGCTGGGGCGGGTGCACTCGGTGCCTATGTCGTGCGGGATTTTGCGCTCGAACAGGAGCTGTACGTGTTGTGCGGGTTGTTCGGTGCATGGGGCGTGGCACTGCTCGTTCACGGCGGCCGCCGCGGTGACGGAATGTTTGCATCGCTGATGCAGGATATCGATGGAATGCCGGTGCGCATGCGGCAGCTCGTTCCGGTTCAGTTTTTCTCGTGGCTCGCGTTGTTCGCGATGTGGCTGTACACCAATGCGGCGGTGACTCAGATTCATTTCGGCGCAACGGACACGACCGGTGTGGCCTACAACGAAGGCGCGAATTGGGTGGGCGTGCTGTTCGGGGCGTACAACCTGTTCGCTGCGCTTGCGGCGATCGTGATTCCCTTCATGGTCAGACGGATTGGGCTCAACGCCAGCCATCTCGTGAACCTCGTGCTGGGCGGCGTCGGCCTCGCGTCCTTCGTGTTGATCAGGGATCCGCTTCTGCTGCTGCTGTCGATGGTGGGCGTGGGATTTGCGTGGGCTTCGATCCTGTCGCTGCCGTACGCGTTGCTCGCTGGCAGCGTGCCGTCGCGCAAGATGGGCGTGTACATGGGCATCTTCAATTTCTTCATCGTGATTCCGCAGCTCGTCGCCGCGAGCGTCTTCGGATCGGCGTTGAAGCACCTGCTGGGCGGCCAGTCCATTTACGTGCTGCTGGTCGGTGGATGCAGTTTCGTGATCGCGGGCGTGCTTGCACTGCGTGTGAAATGACCGAAATGGGGTCAGACCCCATTTCCTAGCAAATGGGGTCTGACCCCATTTAGCCGGACTTCCGCACCACCAGGCGGGTAGGGATCACGCTGTTGCTTGCTGTGTCACCCGTGATCTGACGCAAGAGCGTCTCGACCAGGAGTTCGCCCGCGCGGCGCGTGTCCTGCATGACGGTGGTGAGTGGTGGATTGGTGAGGCTGGCCGCGGGAATGTCATCGAAACCGACCACGCCCACTTGCCGCGGCACCTCGATGCCGCACTCCTGCAACGCCCGCAGCGCGCCAATGGCGATCAGGTCACTGGCCGCAACGATGGCGTCGAATTCCGCGCCGCGCGCGCGCAGTTCGTTGACTGCGTTGTAGCCCGATTCCTCGAGATTGATGGCATCCACCTGCAGTGCTGACGAGGTGGGCAGTCGCGCCGCAATCATTGCGCGTTCGTAGCCGCGGTAGCGATCGAAGAACTCGGGCGAGTGGCTGGTGGCGGTGCCGAGGAATGCAACCTTCCGGCGGCCCTGCGCGAGAAGATGGTTCGTGACGTCGAACCCACCCTGGGTATTGTCAGAGCCGACGGAGACTCCCGGCTCGTCGGTGAGTACCGGACCCCAGCGCACGAAGTGGGTGCCCTGGTCGACGAGCTTGTCGAGACGCGGGCGGTATTCTTCGTAGTCGCCATACCCTAACAAGATGATGCCGTCCGCCTTGCGGCTGTCTTCGTAGTCCTGGCAGAAGTCGCTGGTCAATTGCTGAAAGGAAATCAGCAGGTCGTAACCCTGGCGCGCCGAGGCCCGCGTGATCGAGCCCAGCATCGAGAGGAAGAAAGGATTGATCTGCGAATCGTCGGGGGTCGGGTCTTCGAACAGCAGCAACGCCAGCGTGTTCGAGTGCTGCGAGCGCAGGTTCGAGGCGTTCTTGTCGACACGGTAGTTGAGTTGACGGGCTATTTCCTCGATTCGCTTGCGTGTCTCTAGGCTGACCACGGGACTTCCGCGCAACGCGCGCGACACGGTGGGTTGCGAAACCCCCGCGAGAAACGCGATGTCGAACGATGTCGGTTTTTCGTGCATTGATCGCGACGCGTATTCCACGCCGCCCCCTCGAAGTGGGACGATCATGCACGGGGCCGTCGGGAAAAAGCTACTGGGCAGAGGTCGCGCCGGTAGCGATCAATGAAATCAACGCGCTGTAAGTTCGAAAAATGCGACACCATGCGGCGGCAGACGTAAGGTAGCGCTAGCAAAATTCCCTTCTGGAAGTCCATGGCCTGACAGCGGGCGGCCGACCACGATGCCGGGAAGCGCCACGCTCGCGAACTCACCCGACAGGTTGAACGCCGCGAGCAGGCTGCTCGTGGAATCGAAACGGCGAAATGCCAGCACCGATTCTGTTGCGGCTAGAAACTCGATGTCGCCGGAAATCAGCAAGGGCTGCGATCTGCGCCAGTTCAACAGCCGGCGAAAGCCCTGCAGTGCGGACGACGGGTCGAGTTCCTGCGCAGCCACCGAGAGCTGCAAGTGCTGCGCTGGCACTGGCAGCCAGGGCTGGGCGCTCGAGAATCCGGCGCGTTCACTCGTATCCCAGGGCATTGGTGTTCGGCAGCCATCGCGGCCCTTGAACGCGGGCCAGAACGCGATGCCATAGGGATCGCGCAGCGCTTCATAGGGCACGTCCGCTTCCGCGAGGCCGAGCTCCTCGCCCTGGAATACGCAGACTGAACCGCGCAACGAAGCCAGCAGCGCCGAGAGTTGCGTCGCCGTATGAGGTGAAGCTGCGCTGCGACCCCAGCGGCTTACCACGCGCTCGACGTCGTGATTGGAGATTGTCCAGCAGGGCCAGCTGAGTGGTGCCCGCTGCTTGAGCGTCTCAACGGTGGTGCGAATGTGTGCCGGCGAGCTGTCATTGCTCAGCAGCTCGAAGCTGTACCCCATGTGCAGTCGTCCGGGCTGCGTGTACTCGGCGACCGTGGCCGTGGAGTCGTCCGAGGAAATCTCGCCGAGCGCCACTACGTCGTCGAACTCATCGAGCAGCTTTCGAATGTCTTCGAGGAACGGCAGCATCTCGGGCTGGGTGTTGTTGAATCGATGCCATTGGAAGCCGTAGGGATTCTCGGCGTTGAAGCCGCGCGCCTTGCGCAGGTCCTTGGGCCGCGGCGGGTTGTCGCGAAGCAGCGCGTCGTGAAAACAGAAGTTGATGGCGTCGAGCCTCAGGCCATCGACGCCGCGATCCAGCCAGAAGCGCATGTTGTCGAGCGCGGCCTGGCGCACCTCCGGATGATGGAAGTTGAGGTCCGGCTGCGCGCTCAGAAAATTGTGCAGGTAATACTGCCCGCGGCGAGCTTCCCAGGTCCAGGCGACGCCACCGAAAATCGACAGCCAGTTGTTAGGCGGAGTGCCGTCCTCGCGCGCGTCGGCCCACACGTACCAGTCGGCCTTGGCATTGGTGCGATCCTGACGGCTTTCCTCGAACCAGGCGTGCTGGTTGGAGGTGTGGCTCAGCACCTGGTCGATGATGACCTTGAGCTTGAGATCGTGTGCCTTGGCGACCAGCCGGTCGAAATCAGCGAGCGTGCCGAACACCGGGTCCACCGCGCGGTAGTCGGCGATGTCATAGCCGAAGTCCGCCATCGGCGACTTGAAGAACGGCGAGACCCAGATCGCCTCGACGCCGAGCGTGGCGACGTAATCCAGCCGGGCGAGAATTCCCGGCAGGTCACCGATGCCGTCACCGTTGGTGTCGAGAAAGCTGCGTGGATAGATCTGGTAGATAGTCGCGCCGCGCCACCACGGGTTGGCCGATGCGGCGGCCGGCGACTTCATGCTTTGGACTGCGGTTTTCATGTTTTCGCGGTGCGGAAGCTTAACCCAGCATGGCGTGCACTCTGGTTACTGCATACGTATTCAGCCTGAATACGTATTCGAACTGTTGCCGCGGCCGGAAGCGAGGTCATAGCATTCGAATCGTTCGTTAGGCCTCGCCGATTGACCCCCTCGGTCGGTGGGGCCTTCTTTTTTTGCGCGCTCACCGTGCATACGTATTCACGGCGCGCGCCGACGGTGCGCTGCTATCTTCGCGCCGGCTCGGGGACGGCTGAGGGAGGCCGGATGCGTTTGAGGTCGCTCGTCATTCTGGGGCTGGCTGTTCTTGCCACGCCGGCACTTTCCCGAGCTGCGGCCGCCGCCGCACCGGTGGCTGCTGCGCGCCAGAGTCCCGACTGGCTTCGTGACGGCGGGGCGAGTCGCTCGTCGTCGTGGTCAACCTGTCATCCGTGGCCTACGCAGGCCTCGTGGACGCTCCTGCCGGCGAGTATCGGGACATCACACCGGCTTCCCCGTCGACCGGACACCGCGCCGCGGCGCCGCCGGCGGTGTTCCTGGGCCCATTGGAATTCAGGGTTTTCCGGCGGGCGACGCCGTGAATACGTATGCAAGAGATTGCCAAGAGGCGGTTACAGCCAACATTCTTGGCCGCAGGGAATCGCGCCGGTCACCGGCCGCGCGGGACAACATCAATAGTTAGGAGGGGACCCGTGAAGACTTCAAAGAGAAAGCGCAATCGCGCCCAATCGATCCTGAATCTGCCGAAGTACGAGGTGCGCACGGCGGCGGCGGGTTGCGCCATCTTCCTCATGGCCGGCAGTGGCGCCACCATGGCCCAGGACCAAGCCTCCGATGACATCGAAGAGGTTGTCGTCACCGGCCTTCGCAGGAGCATCACGGATGCCATCGCCGTCAAGAAGAACGATTCTTCGATCGTCGAAGTCATCTCCGCCGAGGACATCGGCAAACTCCCGGATTCCTCGATCGCCGAGTCCATCGCGCGCCTGCCCGGCATTGCCGCGCAGCGCACCAACGGCCGCGCCCAGACGCTGTCCATCCGCGGCCTCGGCCCCGATTTCACCGTCACCACCTTCAACGGTCGTGAGCAGGCGTCGACCAACGACAACCGGACGGTCGAGTTCGATCAATACCCGTCCGAGCTGGTGACGCAGGTCAAGATCTACAAAACGCCCGATGCGGGCATGGCGTACCAGGGCATCGCCGGCACCACCGACATCTCCACCGTCCATCCACTCTCCTTGTCCGGCCGCAAGATGGCGGTGAGCTACAAGCGGGAGATGAACGAACAGAGTGCGAATATCCCGGGCCTGCCGGATTCCGGCAATCGCGCCAATCTCACCTACATCGACCAGTTCGCGGACAACACCGTCGGCGTGGCGTTGGGTGTGGCGTACAACAAGACCCCTTACCAGGCGCAGACGCGCGAGCCCTGGGGCTATGCCGACGCAGGTGGCGGCAACACCGTCATCGGCGGTGACAAGTCCGGCGTACAGTCGTCTTACTACAAGCGCACGGCCCTCATGGGCGTGGTGGAATTCGCGCCCAACGATCAGCTGCGCATGCTGCTCGACGCCTATCATTCCGACTTCAGGGAACTTCAGACCATCCAGCGCGTGGAATACGGAACGGTGTGGGCTGGCGCGACGCTCACCAACCCGGGCTCCGTTAAAAACGATCGCGTGCAGTCGGGCATCTTCCCCGACGTGCCGTTCGTGGTCATCGAGAACTACAACAAGGATCGCAAGGCAGACGTCGATTCCATCGGCCTGAACACCGTATTCACGTTCAACGAACAGTGGAGCGCGGGTGCCGACTTGAGCTGGTCGAATGTCGATCGCAACGACCTGCGGCTCGAATCTACGGCCGGGCTGGGCACGAACAACGACCCGGCACTGCTGCCGCCGACGGAGCACGTGTCATTCACCACGGGCTCGAATGGCATTTCGTATTTGACCCCGACGCTGAACTACAGCGACTACGGCACCGTGTTCCTGACCGATCCGGGTGGCTGGGGTGGTGGGCAGCGCCGCTCGGGCTTTGTCGGCGCTCCGGACATCAGCGACGAAATCGCGGCGATCCGCCTCTCGGCAAGCCGCAAGTTCAGCGAGACATTCTTCCTGAGTGATGTGTCGTTCGGCGTCAACTACGCCGATCGCACCAAGTCGAAAAACCAGTTCCAGAGCAATCTTTGGCTCACCGGCAATATCTCGCATGCCGCGGTGCCGCAGCAGTACCAGACCGGCATTGCCGACAGCACGTTCTTCGGCAGCCAATACGGAATCATCGGCTACGACGCGCTCGCCATGTACCGCGATGGATTCTGGGCGCCGATCAATTCGGTCAACGATCCGAACGCCAACGACAATGATCGAACCAACAATGTTCAGAACACGTGGGAGGTGAATGAAAAACTCACCACGGCATTCGTGAAGATCGGCATCGACACCGAACTTGGCAGCCTGCCATTGCGTGGCAATTTCGGCGTGCAGTCGGTTACCGCCGACCAGACCTCGCAGCTGCACCTGACGAGCGGGGTGATTCCCGACAACACGCCCATGCTGCCGATTGTCGTGGTCGCCGAAGGCGACAAGTACACGGATATCCTGCCCAGCCTCAACCTGGCGCTCGAATTTTCGAATGAGATGAAGTTACGTCTCGGTGCCGCCGTCACGGTGGCGCGCCCACGCCTGGATGAGCTGGGTGGTGGAGCCTTCTACACGGTGACCAACGACACCACTATTCCGCCCAACTACAACGGTGACTTCTTCTACTGGCAGCGCAGCGGCGGGGGAAATCCGAAGCTTCGGCCGTGGAAGGCCAATACCTTCGATCTGTCATTGGAGAAATATTTCGGCAACCAGGCCTACGTCTCGGTGGCTGCCTACTACAAGGACCTGAAGACCTACATCTTCAATGCCTCGACAGTCGAGGACTTCTCCGACGTGCCGCTACCTCCGCCGGACCCCAACGATCCACTAGCTACCTACAATCTGGCGAATGCGAATCGACTGGGCGTGTCGACGCTCAAGACGAACGGTTCCGGTGGCTACGTGCAAGGTTTCGAAGTAACCGCCTCGATTCCACTGTCGTTGTTCTCGGATGCCCTGGACGGTTTCGGCTTCATCATCAGCGGTGCAAAGAACAAGTCGTCGATCAAGATCAACGACATCGATACACCGGTGCCTGGCCTGTCCGAGGAAATCCTCAACTCGACGCTGTACTACGAGAACCACGGCTTCTCGGCGCGTATCAGCAACCGCTACCGGGGTGACTTCCTCGGTGAAGTGCCCCTGTTCGATGCGACTCTTTCATACAACAATGTGAGTGCGGAGTCGCTGGTCGACGCGCAGATCGGGTACGCAATCCAGGACGGTGCGATGAAGGGTCTGAGTTTCAGCCTGGCGGGAACCAATCTCACCGATGAGCCGTTCGTGCTGAACAGCCTCGACCAGACTCCCTATAACTTCAACAAGTATGAGACGTATGGCGCGACCTACGCGCTGACCGTGAGCTACGTTTTCGAATAGCGCCGCCCTTCGCACCAGGACTGTCCCGCGCTGGCAATTGCCTGCGCGGCACTTTCCTCGACTATGAGAAACTAGGAGTGTGCCCAGCCAGGAAGTCAGATCAATCGTCATCGCCGGAGGAGGTACCGCCGGCTGGATGACGGCTGCCGCTCTGGCACGCGTGCTGGGTCCGCGCCTCTCGATCACGCTCGTGGAGTCCGCGGAGATTGGCATCGTCGGTGTCGGTGAAGCGACAATCCCGGCGATCGCGCTTTTCAACAAGCTGCTGAAGATCGACGAAGACGAATTCCTGCGCCAGACGCAGGGCACATTCAAGCTCGGCATCGAGTTCGTCGACTGGTTCGACAAGGGCCAGACGTACATGCATGCGTTTGGTCCGGTGGGTCGCGATCTTGCCTACATTCCGTTCCACCACTACTGGCTGCGCGACCAGGCTGCAGGAATGTCGGGTTCGCTGTGGGACTACAGCCTCAACTGGGTCGCCGCGAAGCGGGCGCGATTCGCGCGCATCGAGCGCATTGCCGATACGCCGCTGGCGGGGCTCGTATGGGCGTTCCATTTCGACGCGTCCCTGTACGCCGCCTATTTGTCGCGGTTCGCGCAGGGGCTCGGCGTGCGGCGACTCGACGCCAAGATTGCCGGCGTGCTCCAGGCGCCCGATGGCGACGTGCGCGCGCTCAAGCTCGAGGACGGGCGCGAACTGGCGGCGGACTTCTTCATCGACTGCACGGGGTTTCGCGGCCTGTTGATAGAGGGCGCGCTCAAGACGGGCTATGAGGACTGGACGCACTGGCTGCCGTGCGATCGCGCGCAGGCCGTCCCGTCGTCGAGCGTGAGCCCGCTGACTCCGTATACGCGCGCAACCGCGCTCGAAGCGGGGTGGCAATGGCGCATACCCTTGCAGCACCGTACCGGCAATGGCCACGTCTATTCGTCGTCGTTCACGACGGATGAGCGCGCGCGCGAACTGCTGCTCGCGAATCTCGACGCGCCGGCGCTCGCCGAGCCGCGGGTCATCAAGTTCACGACCGGACGCCGCAAGCAGCTCTGGAACCGCAACGTCGTGTGCATGGGGCTCGCGAGCGGATTCCTCGAGCCGCTCGAGTCCACGTCGATCCACCTGATCCAGGTCACGATCCAGCGGCTGATCCTGCACTTCCCGCACGTCGGCGACGTCGAGGAACGGCGCCGCGAATTCAACCGCGCGGCGGCCACGGAATACGACTACATCCGCGACTTCATCATCCTGCACTACCACGCCAACAATCGCGTCGGCGAGCCGTTCTGGGACGCGTGCCGGAACATGTCGATTCCGGAATCACTGCGTCACCGCATCGAACTGTTTCGCGAGTCGGCCGGTATCTTCTGCGCCACCGATGATCTGTTCCAGCTCACGAGCTGGCTGCAGGTGCTGTGGGGGCAGGGCGTGCGGCCGAGGACGACGCACCCATTCGTCGCGGCGGTCTCGCCGAAAGACCGCGCGGGCTATCTCGACGACCTGCGCCGGCTCATCGCGCAGGCGGCCCACGCGATGCCCGGCCATGCAGACTTCATCGCGAAGAATTGCGCCGCTGCGACACCCAGCGTTGCCTAGTGCCCGCCGAAGCAGGGCTGGACGAACACCGCGGTCGTACGCGGTGGAATCGTGAACGTGCCGGTGCTTCGCTGGAATCTCGACGCGCGCACTACCGCGTCCTGCGAGAGCGCCTGTACGGGATGAAGCAGCAGCGGCTGCTGTTTGAAGGCCGGGTCGGCAAAACTCTGCGTCTGGGGCGTCGCGTTGATCAGAACCACGGCTGCGGAAGCCGGGAAGCACGATCTCGCGGTGTTCTCGATGCGTTCGACGATGAGCCCGGGAATCTGCGCTGGGCCGGTGTTGTAGAAGCTCACCGCCTTCTTGATCTCCTCGGCCGAGCGCAGCCGGAAGAGCCCGCTGGTCTTGCGGATGACCAGCATCTCCAGCATGTGACGGTACGTGCCTTCAATGTCGTTCGCGCTGGGCAACAGATTCGGATCGGCGAGCGCGGGTCCCATGATCGACCAGTCGGACTGGTTACCGTTTGCCGGCGGAAGTCCTGCTCCCCAGTGGTTTGACTTCAGGGTCCAGTCGATGCGGTTGAACCAGTCGCCGGAATTGTAGCTGTTCCGATCCGCGGATTTGGACCGCAGGATGTCGTCACCGGCCATGAAGAACGGCACGCCTTGCGAGAGCGCCACGATATCCATGCCGAGACGAGCCATGCGCACGCGGTCGGCACGCGACACCGTCGTCTTGAGCTTGAGGTTCATGGTATCGAACCAGTCCGGATCATCGTGAACTCCGATGTACTGGATCGTGTCTTCGGGTTTCTCGCCGTAAGCGCCGGGCATGCCGAAGTAGTCGACGTCGCGGCCAGGTTTGCGTGCGCCACTGGCGTCAACAATTTCGTAGCTGGCGATGTTGCCGGCAAGGCCGAGGCGCACAAGATCGGTGAGCCGCAGCAAAGAAGCCTTTTCATCCGCCGCCGATCCGCCGAAGGTTCCATTGGGTTCGGTAAAGAGTCCGGTCGCAAAGCCCTGGTCACGGCGCGGACTGAACGGGCCGCCGCCGCGTACCGCGTCGCGGATGCGATCGGAGAACGAGCCGATGCCCGTGCCAGCCATGTTCACCTGGATCGCGTTGACGCCGCGGCCGTTGTTGGCCATGACGCCGAAGTTCCATGCCTCCCCATATAGATAGACAGACCGGCCGTCGACGCCGTCCTTCGCGGGCGTGAGCGCATCGAGCGCGGCGCGAACCTTGAGCATGTTGGACTTGAGATGAAAGCCCATGATGTCGAAGCGGAAGCCGTCGACCTTGTATTGCTTCGCCCACTGCACGACCGAATCGACCATGAGCTTTTCCATCATCGCGTTCTCGGTGGCCGTATCGGCGCAACAGCTCTCGTTGAGCACGACGCCGTCGCCATTGAGACGGTGGTAGTAGCCAGGCACGAGCTTGTCGAGGATGGAGTTCGGGTTCTGGCCCGCCGAGGTGGTGTGGTTGTAGACCACATCCATCACCACGCGAAGGCCGCTCTGGTTCAACGACTGCACCATCTGGCGGAATTCGAGGATGCGCGCGGAGCCGTTGGCATCGGTGGCGTAGCTTCCCTCGGGCACGTTGTAGTGCAGCGGGTCGTAGCCCCAGTTGAATCCGTCGCGATCCGCCGTCGTCTGAACCAGCGCCTGTTGTTCGGAGGAATCGGGCGGCAGTGCCGCCAGCGTGTCGAACGAGGGCGACTGCCAGGTGGATTTGTCTTCGTTGATGCTCGCAAGGTCGAACGCCGGCAACAGGTGCACGTGAGTCACACCGGCCAGCCCCAAGGTCGCGAGATGCTTCATGCCATCCGAGCGTTTCTGCGTGAAGGCCGCGTAGGTGCCGCGAAGATTTTCCGGGACGCTGGCATCGGTCGCGCTGAAGTCACGCACGTGCAGTTCGTACAGGACGATGTCCTGTGGAGAAGCCAGCCACGGCTTGGCCAGCATGCGCCAGCCGCGCGGCTGCAGTTCGGAATCCTCCAACGACACGATCTGACTGCGCGTGCTGTTTCGCGCCAGTGACACCGAATACGGATCGGTGACGACATTGGTCTCCACTTTGTTGGTGGAACGCACGAATACCTGTGCCTCGTAGAGGTAGTACTTACCGCTGAGGGAGCTCGCTGGCGCGGAGAAGCTCCAGATGCCGCTCGCCGGATCGAGCGTCATGTCATGCACCGTGGGCGAGGTCGCCGGGGTCGAGTCTGCATAGAAGCGCGCGCTGACCTTGCGCGCGGTCGGCGCCCAGACTCGCAACGTCGCCTGGCCCTGGCGGAAGCTTGGCCCCAGCGTGATCGGCCCGGCCTTGGCGGCGTACAGGTCATCGAGAACACCGGCAATCTGCAGCGATGTGGCATCGACGCCCTGGCCAGGACGCGCCGCCCCAATGGCGATCTGTCCTTTCAGGCTGAGCGCGGCGGCTGCGACGGCGTCTGCCGGGAGTTTGAAAGCCGCGAGGTTCGCGAGGTGCGGAAATTTCGCGCGCTGTGCCGCGCTGAGGCCCGCCGGATCGCGCGCGAGTGTCCAGGATGTTGTATGCGGCCCTGCGACAATGCCGGGGCCGTCGATAGTGAGTGCCCCGTCAGGATCCGCGAACAGCGTGACGTCGGAATCGGTGGGTGCGGTCCAGGCGATGGTGTCGGTCGACAGCCAGTACGCCTGCGCCTTGGTGAGGTCGCCGTGTATGCCGCCGACGACGATCTTCAGATCCCTGGTGGTGGAATTCCATTGAAACACCACGTCCATGCCCGCGGCCGGCACCGTGAACGCGATGTTGGCGCCATTCTGCACGCCGCCCTGGCCGTAGTTCACGTCCCAGCTGCCGTTCAGGGCCACCTTGCACTCATAGGATCCGGCGGGTATCGAACCAGTGCTGAAACTGTAGATAGACGTGTCGTTGATGTCCTGCAACCAGGAGCGGAAGCAAGACGGGTCCCAGTCGCCGGCGCAGCCCATTTCACTCTGAAAACTGCCGGGCACGGTGGCGATGATGGAGCTGACGTTGTCGGTGACCCAGTGGGTCTTGTGGTCGTAGTAGAAAGTGACGTTTTGCGGCGCGGTAGTCGTCGCGAGCGGAATGTTCGGGCCGTTCGGTTGCGCATGCAGGCCGTAGTTCACGTCCCAGGAGGCATTGAGCGCCACCTTGTATTCATACCCGGCGGCCGGCGAGATGCTGAACGTGTTCCTCCACAGGTCTCCGTTCGCGTCGTAGATCAGCTGAGTGGCTGCACAGGCCGGATCCCAGTCGCCGGGACATCCGGCTTCCGACTGATAGCTGCCCGGTATGCCGACCGAAGTGGGCGCCTGGGCCGACGCGTCGAACGAGAGGAAGCCGGCGGCTGCCAATGTGAATATTGGTACGAGGACACGAGCGCGCTTGAACTGCGATGACATCTTTGTCTCCCGGGAGAAGGCCCGCGACCGGGCGGGGGCAGCCTGTTCTGGTGGGCGACGCTAAACGAGAAGCGCGCAGCGCTGCTCGAGAATACGTATGCATTGTCTTTAGCTAGTGGCCCAACGACTGGCAGCAGCGCGAAATGCCGGCACGATTGCTTCACCACTACGTATTCAGACTGATGAAACGCGATTGGCGGTGATTTACAACTTCCCGCGCTGGAATCCCCGGAAGCGGGGGTTCATTGCAACCTTCGCCGACGACCCCCCTCGCGGCGAGGGTTTTTTTACATGGCGTTGTGGTAAATGTGAGCGCCATGCAAACAACAATTCTGTCGATCCTGGCGCTGGCCTTGTGTGCAACGGCGTCGGCCGCCGAGCCGGCCAAGCCGCTGCCCAAGCTTGCCGCCAAAGTGACCAAGATCAACGATGGCGACTCCATCGAAGTGCAGTTAGACACAGGTCCCGGCCGCGTGCGCTTTTCCGCCATCGATACGCCGGAATATGACCAGCCCTACGGCGTCGTATCTTCCGCCGCGCTCAAGGCCATGTTGCCGGTTGGGGCCGACGTCGAGCTCGAAGTGGTGACGCAGGATCAGTTCCACCGAATCGTGGCAACAGTGTGGCTGGTGGCCGATGGCAAGCGCATTAACATCAACGAAAGAATGCTGCGCGAGGGCCATGCCTGGGCCTACCGACGCTATATGCGTGAGACGCGGTTCTGCGATATCGAGGCCGAGGCGCGTGACAAGAAGCTTGGGCTGTGGGCGCAGCCCGTGAGCGATTGGGTCTATCCACCCGAATGGCGTTTCCTGAAGAACGGCGAGATCCGCACGCTGCCCACGCCCTATGCCGAGACGCGTGAGAAATGCGTGGCGGTGCTCGGCCTTTCCGGCGCCGCGACCTACGAGCCGCCGCGCTGACTAGGCGAGCATGCTGCGGGCCGACTCCACCAGCTTGCCCGAGTCCGCTGGCGGCGGAATGCTACGGCCTTTCACCGCGGCCGGGCGCTGGCCGATCAGGTCCACCCAACGCGTGAGTTGCGGTAGTCCGTCGACACTGACGCCCGCCCAGCCGTAACCGGCGATCCAGCTCCACAGCGCCATATCGGCAATGGAATAGTCGGCGCCGGCGATGTATTCGCTTTTCGCGAGCTGGCGCTCCATGACTTCGAACAGGCGGCGCACTTCGCGTTGATAGCGCTCGATGGCGTAGGGAATCTTTTCCGGCGCGTAGCGAAAAAACACGTTCGCCTGGCCCATCATGGGACCGACACCGCCCATCTGGAACATCAGCCACTGCAGCACGCGCGAGCGCGCCTTGGTTTCGGCGGGCAGGAATTTCCCGCTCTTTTCGGCAAGGTAGATGAGGATCGCGCCGGATTCGAACACGGCGAAATCGCCATTGTCGTGATCGACGATGGCCGGGATGCGGCCGTTCGGATTGATTTCGAGAAACCATGCCTCTTTCTGCTCGAGCTTCGACAACACCAGCGGTCGCACGGTGTAAGGCAGACCCATTTCCTCGAGAGCGATGGAGACTTTCCAGCCGTTGGGGGTGGCGGCAGTGAACAGCTCGATCATGTGGTGTCCTCGCGCGGTTGAGATCCGCAGTATAGATTGGCGACGTGGCACTTCTTCATGAACAGTGGCTGATAGATCACTGGCGCCTCGCGGCCGTCGCCGCATTGTTCTTCGTGGGCGTGATGGCCCGACGCGCGGGGTGGGCCGGATCCGCCCACGGTCGCTGGCTTCTCAACTTCGTTTTCTATGTCGGTCTGCCGGTGCTGATCTTCGGCGCCCTCACCGGCGCGACACTCGAGCGCGAACATGCGCTGCTGCCCGTGATCGCGATTTCAACCGCGCTGATCGGCGGGGCAGTGGCAGCCTTTCTCGCGCGGCGTTTGCGCCTTCCGAAGAAGAGCGAAGGCGCCATGGCGCTGTGCGCCATGTCGATCAATGTTTCGATGATCTATCCATTCGCGGCACTCGGCCTGAGCACCGCGGCCTTTTCGCAGCTGGTGATGTTCGACATGGGTCACGCGATCATGGCCTGGACCTTCACTACTGTCGTTGCCTGCAAATACGGCGGACATACGGACGACATTCCGGTGTTGCTCAGGCGCGCGCTCGCAGCACCGCCGCTGTGGGTGCTGTTCGCGGCGCTGGTTCTCAACGTGGGCGGAGCGCCCATCTCGCGAGATGTGTTGCACGAATTCCTCATCGCCGGGCAGGTCATGGTGCTGCTCGTGCCGCTGGCGATGGGTCTGCTGGTGAGCGCGCAGGGCGTGCGCCGCCGCGAAGTGGCGGTGAGCGTGGTGCTTCGCTCGGTGCTCGGCGGGTCGGTCGGATTGGTGTTGGGGTTGCTCTTCGGCCTTGCGGGTACGGCGGCTGGGGTTGCAGCACTCGGGGCGGCGGCGCCGGTGGGATTCACTGCGGTGGTTCTGTCGGCGCGCGAAGACCTGGACCTTGAGCTCGCGGCGAGTGCCGCGGCGATTTCCGTGTTCCTGGGATCGCTGTGGATTCCGCTGGCAGTGGCGTTCGTCTGAGCGACTCAGTGGACCGCGCCGGCCTTGTTGACGAGCACCACGTTGGCCAACACCGCTTTATCAACCACATCGGGCAGGTGTGCGCAGAAGCCGATGCCGACGTAGAACGGAGCGTCGAGGTCGAGCTCGACGGGCGGGCCGTACTGCGTCATGGGCTCGCCCTCGAGGCTGACGAACAGCGCAAACTGGTTGCCGTGCTTCTCGATGCCGATGCGTCTGGCGAGATCGTTGACCAGCGAGTCCGGGCTGGCGCCCTGCGGACGGCCACGACCGCCGACGCGGAACTCGCGATCTTTCGTGAGAGCACCTTTCTGCGGACGTTGTGCTAGCTGCAGCATGCCCAGGCCATGCAGCGCGACAACCACCTGTTTCGCGTCGTCATCGAGACTTTGCCGAATCACCAGCACGGCCTTGCGGTCGCCGTAGCCGTTCGCGTCCGGGAAAGAAACATCGGCCGCCATCGAAACGTTGCCGGACATCTTCTTCCAGAGAAAACGGAATTCATCGCGCGAATACCAGATGTTGTAGCCCGCGGAATTGATGGTGTAGCTCTTTGTGCCCGGATCGTAGTTGGCACTACCAGGCACGACCGCCGCGCCAACATCCGATTGGCCGTCGAAGACCCCGATGGGCGTCGCGTCGGTGATCGTGGCGCGATGAAAATCTGCAGGAGGCGGCAATTGCTTGTGCGTTGCTGATCCGGGGATCGCCCAATCGGGAACGACGACGGCCGGCGCAGGCGTCTCAGCACAGAGCGGCCGAGCTGCTCCGGACAACGACGCAATCACCATGGCAAACAGCAACGATGGGTTCTTCATGCGCGCAAGCGTAGCGCGACACCGATCCCGCACTGTCACGCATAGACTTTCGTTCAAGAGTCGCGCGCAAGACTGGATAGATTGAAGCTACCATCGCAGGCGCAAGGAACGCGCGGCTGCCCGGAAGGCTGTCAGGTATCTGGTGAGAAGAGTCTCTTAACTCGTTGAAACCATGGTGATATAGCGATGCCGATCACGCACATGCAGCATTACATGGTGCTGGCCAAAGATCTCGAGAAGACGCGCGCGTTCTATTGCGACGTGCTCGGGCTGCGCGCTGGGCCGCGGCCGCCGTTCAAGTTCAAGGGACTGTGGATTTACGCCGGCGACGTCGCGTGCATTCACGTTGCCCTGCGCGCGAGCTACGACGAGACCTCGCGCACTGCCGCCAATCCAGCCGACTCGGTGAACCACGGCAGCGGCAGTGTCGATCACATTGCGTTCTCGGCCACGGGCTACGACGAGCTCACCGCCACCTTTGCGCGCCATGGCGTGAAATATCGCGCCACGCAGGTACCGGGAAGCGATCTGCGGCAATTGTTCGTGTTCGATCCCGACGGCATCCAGATTGAGATCAACGTCCGCTCACAGGTCGCCTAACCATTGGGCCAGCGGCTCAGGATGCGAGAAGAAGGGCGAATGATCGGAATCGAGCGTGAGCACCGGCGCGCAGGGCAGCGCTGACTGCATGCGTCGCTGCGCCGCGAGGGTAATGGTGCGGTCCTGCGTGCACTCGAGGTAGGCGCGCGGTATCCGGCCGAAACCCTGCTCGGTGATTTTCAGCGGCGTGACCAGCGGCTTCAACGGCTCGGGTGACAAACGCGCCCGCGCGTATTCGACATCCTCATCGGTGCACTGGCCGAACAAGGCTTCGCGGATGGCGGACTCACGCAAATTGCAGGTGAGCCCGCCGGCCGCGGGAATCATGTTCGGTGGCACCAGTGAACCGTGGTCGCCGCGCGCGGCCTCGGCTATGGTGCCGCCCGCCGGCAGTAGATAGCCGCTGACGTAGACCAGGCGGCGCACCCGGCCCGGTGCCAGCTCGGCGGCGCGGCTGATGACGATGCCGCCGCGGCTGTGGCCGACGAGGATGGCCGGCGCGTCCACACGGATCTGGCCGACGACAAAGCGCGCCCAGGTCTCGAGCGTGATGCTTGCAGGGTCGGTGTGGTCGGCGCCCGTGGCCGGCAGTTCCGGCGCCAGCACCTGATGCCCTTGTGCTTCGAGCAACGGGACGATCTTTCGCCAGCACCATGCGCCATGCCACGCGCCTGAAATCAGCACGAAGGTGCGCGGCGACATTGGAAGATTCAGAACGTGAGCAGTGACTGCACGGAAATGCCGCCGGCGCGCAGTCGCGCGGCGCCGCCGAGTTCCGGCAGGTCGATGACGAAACATGCCGCCTGCACCTGCGCACCGGCGGTCTGCAACAGCGACGCGGCCGCCGTGGCGGTGCCGCCCGTGGCGACCAGATCGTCGACCAGCAAAACACTTTCGCCGCGGCGAATCGCGTCCTTGTGCATTTCCATTTCGTCGACGCCGTATTCGAGCGAGTACGCCACACGCACGGTTTCATGCGGCAGCTTGCCGCGCTTGCGAATGGGGACAAAACCGCATTTGAGACTGTGCGCCACCGCGCCACCGAGAATGAAGCCGCGCGCCTCTATGCCCGCGACCTTGTCGATGCGCCACTCGCGCCACGGGGCAACCAGAGCGTCGATGGTGAGTTCGAAGGCCTTGGCGTCGCGCAATAGCGTGGTGATGTCACGGAACTGGATACCAGGCTTCGGATAATCCGCAATCGTGCGAATCGACTGGCGCAGAAATTCGAGTTGGGTGTCATTCACGGCGGCCGAGTGTAGAGATTTGTGCAAGACTATGTCCACAAAAGGATTTCCCCGAAAGGTGCAGTTGATGCGTTTGAGAATTCTCGCGGCGCTGTTAGTCGGCGGCGCGGCGACGGCGTCTGCCGCGCAGTACCCGCTCACGGATGCGGAAGCTCTGATGTTTGGCGAGACCGAAACCATCACGGCATTCGGCGAAGACACCTTGCCGGACCTGGCACGCCGCTATGGGCTCGGCTACGAGGAAATCCTGCGCGCCAATCCGGGAGTCGACACCTGGCTGCCCGGCGACGGCACGACCATCGTCATTCCCGGGCAGCGCCTGTTGCCGCCGGGTCCGCGCGAAGGCATCGTGGTCAATCTACCCGAGCACCGCCTCTATTATTTCCCGAAACCTAAAAAGGGCGAGACGCCACAGGTCATCACCTATCCAGTGAGCATCGGCAAGATGGATTGGTCGACGCCACTCGGCAGGACGCGCGTGATCGACAAGCGCAAGAATCCAACGTGGAGCCCGCCCGAATCCGTGCGCAAGGAACACGAAGAGCGTGGTGATCCGCTGCCGGCCATCGTGAAGGCGGGCCCCGACAATCCGCTCGGCGCCTTCGCGATGCGTCTCGACATCCATCCTGGCGCGTACCTGATTCACGGCACCAACAATCCCATTGCCGTGGGCATGGCGATCACGCACGGCTGCATTCGCATGTATCCCGAGGACATCGAAGCGCTGTTTCCACTGGTGCCCGTGAATACACCGGTCTGGCTCATCAATGAGCCGGTGAAAGTGGCGCGCGTCAGCGGCCAGGTGTGGCTCGAGGTGCATCCGCCCATCGACGATCAGGGCCAGCGCGCGGAGGTAGACCTCGATGGTTTTTACGCGCTCGCCAACAAGGCGCTCGGTGAAACTCCGGCGGCCATTCACTGGGAATTCGTGATGGCGAATCTTCAGGAGGCATCGGGCCTGCCGCAGGTCGTGGGCCTTGAGATGGATCCCGACGTCGTGCCGCCCGTGCCGGCCCCTGCGCCCGCGGTGCCGCTTGCGCCGGCGCCGGCATCGGCACCAGAGCCGGTCGCGGTGCCGCAACCAGCCGCGCGATAGTCAGTCGGCGAGAATCACTTGACGGCTAGCGCGGCGATGTCCGCGCGCACTTCGGCGACGCGCGCCGCGTCGGCCGTCGGCAGTTTCGCAACGTCGTCGAGAATTGCGGCCAGCGCCTTGGCGTCCTTGAGCAGGGACTCCGACGTGGTAACACCGCCGCGCGCCAAGCCGGACGCCAGGCGCGCGTAGTTAGCCAGCGATTCCACCACGACTTCGGGCCGTTCGGAAGCGAAACCGGCGCGCGTGCGCAGTGCATACAGGTTCAGCGTGGGACTCATGATCGCCAGCCGATCGATCAGCGAGATTGCCTCGTCGCCGAAACGCTTCCGGCTCTTGGCGTCGGTGACGCGGATGCGCCAGTTGACGCGTAACTCGAGTGATTCGGCATACCAGACACTGGTCCAGGGAATCGCCGCCAGTTCAGCGTCGGCCACCGCCACGTCGCGCCATTCCTCTTTCGCCGCGTGGCGCGCCAGTTCCAGCACGCGGGCAGCGGATCCGCTGAGCGGAACGGCCACCTCGGTGACTTCGGGTGGCGCACTGCCGATCGCCAGTTCGTTGAACCATCCGCGCAGGAATTCCAGGCGCAATGATTCGTCGGCGGGATAGGCGTCGATCGCCAGGCGCAGTAGCTCATCGGCTCGCTGCTGCTGGCGCTTCAGGCGGTAGTAAAAGGAGCGCAGATACTCACCGCGCGCATCGTCGGCGAGAATCTGCGACATGCGGCCCACGCGGTCGGCAAGGCTTGGGTCGAGTGCCACGAACACGCCATTGCGACGCGCCAGATAGGGAAATGAAAGCGTGTCTTTGAGCGCGCCGTAAACGACTGAATCGCCACGCTGCAGTGGATCCTGGGCCGCGAACAGGCGGCCGCTGGTTTCACCGTTCATGCCGCGTCCCATCTCATAGACGCTCGACGTGGCGATGCGATTGTCGTCGTCGGTGATCAGCGGCGCGCCCATGGAGATGCGCTGCGCGCCGTCGGCATCGAGGACCAGCGCCGCGACCAGGTCTTCGACGGTATC
>JBDTSV010000039.1:0-15916 GCA_039930985.1 Pseudomonadota bacterium | reverse complement strand
AAGTACGTCTGGAAGGTGCTGGGCAGCGGTGGCGGCAAGAACACCTACGTGAAGCTCGGTCACCACTCGCCGGCGGGCATCAACGGCTTCCCGGGCAACCTCGATGTCACCGCGCTCATCAGCATCTACGAGAACACGCTGACGCTGGCCTATGAAGCCACCACCGACGCGCCGACGCCCATCAGTCTGACCTGGCATCCGTACTTCAACATCTCCGGCGATCCGGGCCGCCCCATCGACGAGCAGCGGCTCATGATGAACGCCAGCCACTATCTACCCGTCAACGGGACGCGCGTGCCGACGGGCGAGATCGCGCCCGTCGCCGGTACACCATTCGATTTCCGCACCCCGAAGAGCGTGCGCGTACCGCCGGCTACTTCGCATCCGCAGATCGCGCTCACGCAGGGCTTCGACCATTGTTGGGTGCTGGACCAGGGTGCGGCGGTTGCCGGCGAGCTGTATTCACCGGCGAGCGGCGTGCGCATGCGCGTGAAGACCAATCTGCCCGGCCTGCAGGTGTACGGCGCGTACCACCTGAAAACCGCCTATCCCGGCTGGCATGCCATCTGCCTCGAGCCGGAGAATTTCCCCGACGCACCCAACCACGCCAACTTTCCGAGCAGCATCCTGAGGCCGGGCGAGACACATAAATCCTTCATGAGCTTCGAATTCTCTTCGTGACGACACCTGGTGTGCTGACTATGAAAACCCTGCTGTTTGCCCTGGCCCTGCTGCTTGCCGCGCATGAATCGAGCGCAGCCTGCGCGCAGAAGCGCAATCGCGACGTGTCGTTCGTCGAGCTCGCGGTTCCGGACGGGGCACCGCGTCCGGCCGGCGCCGCCGACTTCGGCTTCATCACCGACGAAACCACGGTCGATCAGATGGTTGCCAAGGTCGGCCCGCCCGATGCCTCCGAAGGAACCCGCGTCAGCATCTTCATCTACTGCTTCGCCGATGGCACCGAGCTCTCGGTGGCCTCGCGCGATCGCGTGGCCATCGACACCGTGCGCTACAAGGGCAAGCAGGTCTTCAAGCGCGGCAAGCAGAAGAAATAGCCGCGCCGCGTGCAAGCCGCCTTTTTCCACCCCAAATATTGGCCCACGTGGTTGGGGTTGGCGGCCCTGCGCATCTTCGAGCCGCTGCCGCACAGGCTGCTCTATCTACTGGGACGCGGCCTGGGCCGGTTCTTCTTCGTGTTCCCGACGTCGTTCAAGCGCATCGCGCGCCGCAACCTGGAACTCGCGCTGCCCGACAAGGTGCCGGCCGCGCGTGAGCGCATCCTGCGCGAGCACTTCGCGGGCCTGGGGTGCGCGCTGTTCGAGACGGCCATGAGCTGGTGGTCGTCGAATGAACGGATCCGCCACATCACGCTGATGAACGGTCTCGAGCATCTCAAGGCGGCGCAGGCTACCGGCCGCGGCGTGCTGCTGCTGTCCGCGCATTTCAATTCCATCGAGATCGGGTGCCGCGCGCTCGCGGCGCGCATGCCTCTCAACGTGATGTACCGCCCGACCAAGAACCGGCTGATCGGTGAGTTCCTGCACTCGCGGCGTGCCGTTCAGACCAAGCGCGCGATCCCGCGTGACGACGTGCGCACGCTCATCAAGGCGCTCAAGGACGGCGAGGTGGTCTGGTACGCGCCCGACCAGGCCTTCCGCAAGAAAGGCGCCGAGATGGTGAAACTGTTCGGGATTCCGGCGGCCACCAACGTCGCCACTTCGCGCATCGCCGGCATGACGAATGCGCTGGTGCTGCCCTATTTCTTCGAACGGCTGGCCGGCGGCGGCTATCGCGGCACCATCCACCCACCCCTCGACAATTTTCCCACCGACAATCCGGTCGCCGACACCGAGCGATTCAACAGAATCGTCGAAGCCGAGGTCCGGCGCATGCCCGATCAATACCTGTGGATTCATCGGCGATTCAAGGGTTTGACGCCGGACTACCCCAGCTATTACGGCTAGGGATGCGGTCCGAAGCCGCTTCCTGCCTTGTAAAAATGACTTGGCGGGTCGGGCCCCGTCTGCGGTGTCCCATTCTTATGGCCCACCGCGAGACTCGCCTCTAAGATAGCGACTCTCTTTACGAACCATTACGCGGGGATTCGATTCATGAAGCAGTTCTTCAGCGCTCTCATTCTGGCTGGCGGCCTCGCCGCCGCGCAGGCCAATGCGGCCTGCGACTACCCAGTCGCGCCCGGCAAGTTCCCGGACGGTTCCGTCGCCTCGCTCGATGAGATGAAAACGGCCAAAGCCTCGGTGGTCAAATACAACGCCGACATGGAGGCCTACATCAGCTGCATCAACGCGGAATACGAGGCCAAGGTCGCCGCTGACACCAAGCTGACACCCAACCGCAAGGCCGAGATGGAGAAGCTGCAGACTCAGAAGCAGAATGCGGCCGTCGAGGAAGTGACCGCGGTGACCGATCGCTTCAACGAACAATTGCGCGCCTACAAAGCCAAGGCCGCCGAGAAGAAGGCTGGCTGATCGCCGCGAGGGAATTCCCGACGGCGTGACGGGGCGCAAAGGAACCCCAAGCCCATGTTGACGCCCGCCCAAGCCGAAACGCTGATCGAGCAGCACCTCGTGTGCCTGCCGATCGAGTCGTTGCCGCTCACGCAGACAGCGGGTGCGGTGCTGCGCGAAAACATCTACGCCGAACGCGATCATCCACCGTTCGACCGCGTGGCCATGGACGGCATTGCGCTCTGCGCACTGGGCGCCGCCAGCAATGCCGGACGGCTGCGGGTGGCTGGCGTACAAGCCGCGGGCGATCCACCGCAGACACTCGTCGAACCGGATTCCTGCATCGAGATCATGACCGGCGCCATGCTGCCGCGTGGCTGCGATGCGGTGGTCCCGGTAGAGCAGGTACACCGCAACGGCGCCTTCGCCGAGATCGGCCGCAAGCCGGTACAGCCGTGGCAAAACGTGCATCGGCGCGGGTCGGATTGTCCGCAGGGTGCATTGTTGTTAGCCGCCGGCACATGCCTTTCGGCGCCCGAAGTGGCGATCGCCGCCGGCGCCGGCATGGCGCGCCTGCGCGTCAGTGCCCAACCGATGGTCGTGGTGATCTCCACCGGCAACGAACTGGTGGAACCCGGAGAAGTCATCGAGCCGCACCAGGTGCGGCGGTCGAACGCCTATGGCATCACCGCGTCGTTGCGCCAGCACGGCTTCACGCGCGTCGCCGACGATCACGTGCGCGACGACGAACAGCAGCTCACCGAGCGGCTCGGGTTTCATCTGCGCACCCACGACGTGCTGGTACTTTCGGGCGGCGTGTCGATGGGCAAGCTCGATCTCGTACCCAAGGTGCTCGAGCAGTTAGGCGTGAATCTCGTGTTCCACCACGTGGCACAGCGGCCTGGCAAGCCGATGTGGTTCGGAGTCTCACAGTCCGGCCCGGCGGTGTTCGCGCTGCCGGGCAACCCGGTCTCGACGTTGGTCTGCCTGTCGCGCTACGTACTGCCGGCATTGCGCGCCTCCATGGGCCAGATCGCCGGCGAAGCGCCGCGCATCGCGCTCACCGCCGCGGTGGAAGTGAAAGCGCCGCTCGCTTTCTACATGCCCGTGAAACTCAGGAGCGATGACTGGGGTCGTACTTCGGCCGAACCCAAGCCCACCAATGGTTCGGGCGATTTCACCGCGCTTGCGGGCACCGACGGGTTCGTGGAGTTGCCCCCGGGACCCAACACGTTTCCCAAGGGTCACGTGGCGCGCTTCTTTCGCTGGTGAACCGATGAGTCCAGGCGAAAATATCATTCCGCTGCGCGCCGGACGCATGCCGGTCGATACGCTGCGCCGGCCGATCCACGACCTGCGCATTTCGGTCATGGACCGTTGCAACTTCCGTTGCCCGTACTGCATGCCGCGTGAAACCTTTCACGACGCGTACCGTTTCCTCAAGTCCAGCCAGCGTCTCGATTTCGCCGAACTGCAGCGGCTGGCCCGCGTGTTCGTGCGTACCGGCGTGAAAAAGCTGCGCATCACCGGTGGTGAGCCCCTGCTACGGCCGAATTTGAGCGACTTCATCGGCGACCTCACCTCGCTGCCGGGCATCGAGGACATCGCGCTCACCACCAACGGCATCCTGCTCGCCAAATACGCTACCGAGCTCAAGGCCGCCGGTCTCACGCGCATCACCGTGAGCCTCGACACGCTCGACGAGCAGGTGTTTGCGAAGATGAGCGGCGGTTTCGGTGGCGTCGCCGAGGTGCTCGACGGCATCGAACACGCGCGGCGCGCGGGGCTCGCGCCCATCAAGGTGAACACCGTGGTCCAGCGTGGCGTGAACGATCACACGCTGCTCGATCTGCTGGCGCACTTTCGCGGCACCGGCGTCATCGTGCGATTCATCGAATACATGGACGTCGGCACGCGCAATCACTGGAGCCCCGCGCTCGTCGTGCCGTCGCGCGAGCTGGCGGCCAGCATCCATGCGCGCTGGCCGATCGCGCCGCAGGGACGCAATTACGCCGGTGAAGTGGCCGAGCGTCATGTTTTCGAAGACGGCGCCGGTGAAATCGGATTCATCTCGTCCGTGTCACAGCCGTTCTGCGGTGATTGTTCGCGTGCCCGCATCTCATCCGACGGGTCCTTCTACACCTGCCTGTTCGCCACGCAGGGCACCGACCTGCGCGGGCCGCTGCGCGCCGGCGCCACGGATGATGAACTCTTCGAGATCATTGCCGGCGTGTGGAGCGGGCGCCGCGACCGCTACAGCGAGCTGCGCGCCTCCATGCGCGACGCCGGCGGACTGCACAAAGTCGAGATGAACTACATTGGTGGCTGATCCCGTTGCCACTCAACCAGGACCCCACTATCCCGTGTCCCGCTCATTGCCAAAGTTGACCCACCTCGACGCCGCGCACCGCCCCACCATGGTCGACGTGGGTGCGAAGGCCGCGACCTTCCGTGAGGCCAGCGCCGAAGCCAGCGTCAAACTACCCGCGAGCGTGGCGCGCGCGCTCGCCGCCAGTGGCCATCGAACCAAGAAGGGTCCGGTGTTCGACACCGCCATCGTCGCCGGCGTCATGGCCGCCAAGCGCACGCACGAATTCATCCCGTTCTGCCATCCGCTGGCGCTCGAGCGCTGCAGTGTCGAGATCGCCTCGCGAGCCGGCGGCCACGTCCACATCGTCTGCAACGTCGCCGTGCATCACAAGACCGGTGTCGAAATGGAAGCGCTGGTGGGCGCAAGCGCCGCGGCGCTGACCATCTACGACATGTGCAAGGCGCTGTCGCATGACATCGAGATCGGCACAATACGTCTGCTGCACAAGACCGGCGGCAAACGCGACTTTCAACGAACCACCCGGAAGAAGAAATGAATGTTCCACGCGTCCACGGGCTGGTATTGACGGGCGGCCGCAGCTCGCGCATGAAGCGCGACAAGGCCGCCATCAAATTCCGCGCCGGCGAGACGCAACTCGATTCGGCCATGAAGATGTTGGAGGGCCGGGTCGCGCGCGCCTATGTGTCGGTGCGCGCCGATCAGCAGAATGATCCGGCGCGGGCGCGCTATGCGCGCATCATCGATCGCGGCGACACCGAAGGTCCAATCGCCGGAATCAGCGCGGCGTTGGCCAGTTATCCGGACGCTGCCTGGCTGGTCATCGCCTGCGACCTGCCGTTTCTCGATGGCCAGACGCTGGACACTCTGCTCCTCGCACGCGACCCGAGCTTCGACGCCACCGCGTTCCGCTCGAGTCACGACGGCCTGCCGGAGCCGCTGTGCGCCATCTATGAACCGCGTGCGCGTGACGCACTCAATGCACAGATTGCCGCCGGGCGGAATTGCCCGCGGAAATTCCTCATCAACGCACACACGCAATTGCTCGACCAGCCCAACCCGCGCGCGCTCGACAACGTGAATACCGTCGCCGAGTACGAACAGGCCGTGGCGGCGATGAACGAGGCGCCCGAGCCGGCGCGCGCCAGTCCCGAACGAACCATCCGCGTGCAGTACTACGCGCTGCTTCGCGAGCAGGCGGGACGCAGCGACGAAACTCTCACCACCGGTGCGCGCACTCCGCACGAGCTGTACGCCGAGTTGCGCACGCGTTACCCGTTCACGCTGCCGGCGGAAATGCTTCGGGTCGCCATCAATGCCGAGTTTGGCGAATGGACCCAGGCCCTGAACGCCGGTGATGCCGTGGTGTTCATTCCCCCGGTGGCCGGCGGATGAAAACCCTGGAGCGCGGCTCGTTCAGATTCTCGGCGGAGCCGCTGGACACCGCGGCCCTGCAACGGGAAATTCGCGATGAGGCTTGTGGCGGTTTCGCGGCCTTCGAAGGGTGGGTGCGCAATCACAATGAAGGCCTCGCCGTCACGCGCCTGGAATACGAGGCCTTCGCCGAGCTCGCGGAAAAGGAAGGAACGCGCATCGTCGAGCAGGCGCGTGAGAAATTTGGCGTCACGCGCGCAGCCTGTGTGCATCGCGTGGGCTCACTGGCCTTGGGCGACGTGGCCGTATGGGTGGGCGTCAGCGCCGCGCATCGCGATGAAGCGTTTCGCGCCTGCCGATTCATCATCGATGAAGTCAAACATCGCCTGCCCATCTGGAAGAAGGAGCACTACGTCAATGGCGATTCGGGTTGGGTGAACTGCGGGCGATGCGCGCTGCCCGCGGCGCACGAGCACGAGTACGAACACTCACATCACCACTCCATGCCTGCCCCTGACTACTCGCGTCAGATCGCCTTGCGCGAGGTCGGCACCGAAGGCCAGGCACGGTTGCGCGCGGCTTCTGTGCTGGTGATTGGCGCGGGAGGTCTCGGCATTCCGGCGCTGCAATATCTCGCCGGCGCGGGCGTGGGCCGCCTCGGCATCGTCGATGCCGACCGGCTCGAACCGTCGAACCTGCACCGCCAGACCTGGTACGCACTTGCCGAGTGCGGCCAGGAAAAGTCGTCGCTCGCGGCCACGCGCGTGCGCGCACTCAATCCAGAGGTGCGTGTCGAATCCCATGCGCTGCGACTCGACGCCAGCAATGGCGAACGGCTCACTGCAGGCTACGACCTCATCCTCGATTGCAGCGACAACTTCGCCACCAAATTCCTGCTCAACGATCTGGCGCTTGCCACCGGTAAGCCGGTGCTGTTCGCGAGCGTGTACCAGTACGAAGGTCAGCTGCAACTCGTGCGCGGCGATGCCGCGTCCGCCTGCCTGCGCTGCGTGTGGCCGCAAGCGCGTGACGGACTGGTCGGCAACTGCGCCGAGGCCGGCGTTCTCGGGCCCGTACCGGGAGTCTTCGGCAGCCTGCAGGCGCTCGAGGCACTCAAGCTGTTGTTAGGCCTTCCCGGACTCAAACCGGACGAAATGCTGATCTTCGATCTGGTCACGCTGACCACGCAGCGACTGCGGGCGCACCGTGCTGCGGATTGCGAAGCTCACCGGCGCCGGGCGGTGCCCGCGACCGGAACGCCTTTGGAACTCGAGGTGCAGTTCGGGTCGCTCGCCGAAGCGCAGGACGCCGGCTTTACGCTGATCGACGTGCGCGACGCGCGTGAGCGCGCCGTCGAGCCGCCGCCGGCCGCCGCGTTGCACCTGCCCATGAGCAAGCTGCTCACCGAGGCGGCCAGCCTCGATCTCGAGAGGCGCTACCTGGTTTTCTGCGCCACGGGCAAGCGCAGTGCCGCCGCCGCCAGCCTGTTGCGCTCCCAGGGCTTTCGCAATTGCCGGTCGCTCCGCGGCGGCCTCAAGAATCTGCAAGCTTCCGCGTGAAGCACGCGCTGACGGTGATTCTTGCCGGGCTGCTTGCCTCGCCGGCATCGATTGCCGCCCCGGCCGAGGAGTTCTCGGCGCATCCCCTGCTCGATCTCGCGCAAGAGCTGCAGGCAACGCGCAAGCTGGATATGCGCGTTACCCCCGGCGCGCCGGCCCTGCGCGAGGCCGGACACGCGCTCGAGCAGGCGCATGCACCGACTGACAAGGAATGCGCCAGCAGCATGGGCGCGTCGCGCTTTTCCGAACTGCACATGGATGTGGGTGGTGCCCTCGTCGGACAAGGCGATTTCGCCGGCGCCGCGCGGGCTTACCGGCGCGCGCTGGCATGTCGACCACGCGACGCGCGGATACTCACGGCACTCGCCGGCGTTTTGTTCGACGCGCGGGACTACGCCGCCGCGCGTGAAACTATCGACACCGCGTTGGCGATCACACCACGCGCCGTGAATTCCAACCGCCTGGCCGGCAACATCGATTTCGTCGCCGAGCGTTGGGCGGACGCGGTCTCGCGTTTCCGGTACGTGGCCGCCAGCGATCCGGATCGCGTACAGGCGGCCTATGGCCAGCTGATGCTGTGGCTCGCGCAGATGCGCGCGGGCGTCACCAAACCCGAGTACATCGAGCGCACGCCCGGCGAAGGTTGGCCGCAGCCGCTGGTTCTATATATGCGCGGCGAATACACCGAGGCCGAGCTGGTCGTTCCCATCAAGGAAGGCGACGATGATTCCAACGCGCAGGAGAACACCAGCACCGATGAGCGGCTGTGCGAAGCATTGTTCTATGTGGGCGAAACGTATTGGGCGCGCGGCCAGCCGGAAGTGGCGCGCGACTACTTTGCGGCGCTGGTGAACATCAAGGTTATCTATTTTCTCGAGCACGGGCTCGCGCTGGCGGAGATAGCGAAGCTGCGGGAACGATGAAGTGCAATGCGGAAATTTACGGCCGTATCTGCCCGTTGCCGCGCACCACGTACTTGTAGCTGCACAACTGCTCCAACCCCACCGGCCCGCGCGCATGAAAGCGGTCCGTGGAGATGCCGATCTCCGCCCCCATGCCGAACTCGCCGCCGTCGGCGAACTGCGTGGATGCGTTGTGCAGCACGATGGCGCTATCTACCCGGTCCAGGAAACGCTGCGCCGTCACGGCGTTGTCGGTGACGATGCTGTCGGTGTGCGCCGAGCCGTACTTGCCGATATGTTCGATGGCTGCATCGACGCCATCGATGACGCGCGCCGCGATGATGGCGTCGAGATACTCGGTGTACCAGTCCTGTTCGGTGGCGGGCTTCACGCGCGCATCGACCTTCTGCACGGCGGCATCGCCGCGCACCTCGCAACCCGCGTCGAGCAGGTCCTTGACCACGGGCGCCAGGTGCGTTGCCGCGCAGGCGGCGTCGACCAGCAAGGTTTCCGCCGAACCACAGATGCCCGTGCGCCGCAGCTTGGCGTTCTTGACGATCGCGCGCGCCATGCCGAGCTCCGCATCGCGGTCGACATACACGTGGCATACGCCTTCGAGATGGCCGATGACCGGCACGCGCGCCTCCTGCTGCACGCGCGCGACCAGGCTCTTGCCACCGCGTGGCACGACCACGTCGAGGTAATCCGTCATGGACGCCAGCAAGTAGCCGACAGCGGCGCGGTCGGTGGTCGGCACCAGCTGGATGCTCGCGGCCGGCAGGCCGGCGGCGACGATCCCCTCGACGAGGCAGGCATGGATGGCGCGACTGGAATGCACACTCTCGGAGCCGCCGCGCAGGATAGCGGCATTGCCCGATTTCAGACACAGCGATCCGGCGTCGCAGGTGACGTTCGGCCGACTCTCGTAAATGATGCCAATGACACCGAGCGGTACGCGTACGCGCGCGATGTCGAGCCCATTCGGCCGCGCCCATTGCGCAATGGTGGTGCCGACAGGATCGGCGAGCGCGGCGATGTCTTCCACGCCCTGTGCCATGGCCTCGACGCGTTTCGCATCGAGCGCGAGCCGATCGAGCATGGCGGGCGGCAGGCCTTTGGCGCGCGCGGCCTCCATGTCCCTGGCGTTCGCCGCTAACAACTCGGCCGACCGCGCCCGCAATGCGGCGGCGATCTTCGCCAGGCCCAGGTTCTTGGTGGCGGTGCTCGCGAGCGCCAACACGTTGGCAGCCGCGACCGCATCGCGGCCCATGCGATTCATGAGGTCGGCGATCTCGACGGTGTCGGAATTGGCGGCGGCGTTCAACGGAGTGTCCCTCGCTAGGATACGGGCGCGGTGTCGGCGCGCAGCAGCACCAGGTCGTCGCGATGAATCATCTCGGTGCGACCGCGGAACCCGAGCAATGCCTCGATGTCCGCACTGCGCTTGCCGATGATGCGCGCCGCGTCACGGTCGCTGTAGGCGATCATACCTCGCGCGATTTCAGTGCCATCACGGTCCAGCACGCTCACGGTGTCGCCGCGCGCGAATCGGCCGCTGACGGCGGTGACGCCTGCCGGCAGCAGGCTCTTGCCCGTGCGCAGTGCCTGTAGCGCGCCGACATCGATGCTGATGGCCCCGCTGGGTTGCAGAGAGCCGGCGATCCACTGCTTTCGGGCGTTCTCCGGATTCGATGCCGGCAGGAACCAGCTGCATTCGGCACCTTCTTCGAGGCGGCGCACGGGGTGAAGCGGCGCACCGGCCGCGATGGCCATGGCGCAGCCAGCGGCGGTGGCAATCTTCGCTGCGGCGATCTTGGTGGCCATGCCCCCTGTACCCATGGCGGACGCCGAGCCACCGCCCATGGCTTCGATGGCCGGCGTGATGTCGCGGATTTCCGGGATCAGCCGTGCACCGGCATCCAGGTTCGGGTCGGCCGTGTACAAGCCGGCGACGTCCGACAGCAACAACAGGCAGTCGGCGCTCGTCATCTGCGCGACCCGAGCCGCAAGGCGATCGTTGTCGCCGTAGCGAATCTCCGTGGTCGCCACGGTATCGTTTTCATTGATGACCGGCAGCGCGCCGAGTTCCAGAAGTTCGGACAGGGTGGCGCGCGCGTTGAGATAGCGGCGGCGGCGCTCGCTGTCTTCAAGCGTTAACAGAATCTGGGCTACGGTGACGCCGGATTGCGCGAACAACTCCTTATAAATATGTGCCAGCGCAATCTGCCCCACGGCGGCGGCGGCCTGGCTTTCTTCGAGTTTCAAGGGGCCCGCCGCAAGCTTGAGCTCGCGCCGGCCGAGCGCAATGGCCCCCGAAGACACGAGCACGACTTCCTGCTTGCGCACGCGCAGCCGCAGCAGGTCTTCGACCAGAGTTTCGAGCCATGGCCGGTTGACCAGGCCGGTCGACTGGTCCACGAGCAGTGCCGAGCCGACCTTGACGACGATGCGGCGTGCACGAGTTAGAGGCGAAGTAGTCACGAGGCGCACGATCTTACGCAATACAGCCCGTTGCCGCATTCGCGGCCACTCCGTAAACTCTCGCCCCTCCAGCAAGAGGCTTGAGTTTGTGAGCAGAGAATACGCACCGACCCCCGGCAAGTGGTACGAGAACAAGGACGAGGAAGAAACCTTCCGCGTGCTGTCCGTGGACGAGGACAATGAACTCGTCGAAATCGAATACGAAGATGGCGAGATCGAAGAGCTCGATCTCGACACCTGGCATGAGCTGGATCTCGAGCTGACCGAAGTGCCCGAAGGTTGGTCCGATTCCGCCAAAGAAGATGACGATGAAGAAGAAGACGACTTCGAAGACGAGGATGAAGACGAAGACGATGATGACGACGACGACGATGACGACGACGATCTCGACGAAGACGAAGAAGAAAGCTATTAGTTAGCCATGGCAACCGGCGCCGCCGACAGCTGGTACCACGAGAAGGAATCGGCGTGGCTCTACGGGGTGGTCGCCGCGACCGAACCCGATCCGGTCAAGCGCGCATTGTTCGTCAAGCTCGGCGCCGCGGCAGAAGAGCAGGCCGCGTTTTGGCTCGCGGGCCACCCTGAAATCAAAACGGTTTTCTCCCCCGACCTGCGCGCCCGTATTGTCGCGCAGCTGGTCCGGCGGCTTGGACCCCGCCGCCTTCGCGCCGTGCTCGCGGCCATGAAGCTGCGCGGTTTGTCGGTGTACACCTGTCCTCCCGCGCCCACCCCGCATGCCATGCCGACCACGGTGGCGGAAGTCGGCAGACGGCACGCTTCGGTCGGTGGCAAGCTTCGCGCCGCCGTCTTTGGCGCGAGCGACGGACTCGTTTCCAACGCTTCGCTGGTCATGGGCGTGGCCGCCGCGGGCTCCGACTTTCACTCGGTGCAGATAGCCGGCGCCGCGGGATTGCTCGCCGGTGCGCTCTCCATGGCGGCCGGCGAATACGTCTCGGTACGCTCGCAGCGCGAATTCTACGAATACCAGATGGATCTCGAGCGTCAGGAACTCGCCGAATATCCGCAAGCCGAAGCCGAAGAGCTCGCGCTCATCTACCACGCGCGTGGCATCGACATGGCCGAGGCACGGCGCATCAGTACGGTGTTGTTGTCAAATCCGGAGCAGGCGCTCGATGTGCTCGCACGCGAAGAGCTGGGCCTGAATCCCAACGATCTCGGCTCGCCGTACGGGGCGGCAGGGTCTTCATTCGCGGCGTTCGCGGTCGGCGCAACTATCCCTTTGCTCCCTTTCCTCATTGGCACGAACCGGACCACGGCCGTTTATTCGTCGGCGGCGCTCACGGCATTCATGCTCTTCGCGGTCGGCATCGCGTTGAGCCTGTTCACCGGCAAAGGAGCGTTCCGCGGCGGATTGCGCATGTTGCTGATCGGCGGTGGCGCAGGGGTCGCGGCCTGGGGCGTGGGCAAGTTGCTGGGCGCGAGCCTCGGCGGATGAATCCGTCGATGCGTGTGCTGGCCATCGTTGGTCACCAGGGCAGTGGCAAAACCACGCTGATCGAACGTCTGATCCCCGCTTTGAAGACGCGCGGGCTCACAGTTTCGACCGTCAAACATACGCACCACCACCAGATCGAACTCGATACGCCGGGCAAGGACAGCTATCGGCATCGCCTCGCCGGCGCTTCCGAAGTCATCGTGGCATCGGACTTCGGGTGGGCGCGCATCGCCGCTTCCGCCGGGACCGCCAGCCTGCAGACCTTGCTCGGCGAGCTGCGCACCGTCGACGTGGTGCTGGTGGAAGGATTCAAGCAACTCGACCGGCTGAGACGGGTCGAAGTGTTCCGTGGGCAGGGCACGCCACTGGCGTCAGCTGACCCGACCATCGCGGCCGTGGCGGTGCCAGGCGGCGTGTGGGTGGCGGGTTACGGCGGTCTGAAACTGCCTCTCGATGACACTGCCGCGATCCTGGAGTTCATCCTAAACGCTTGATTTGAAAGTAAGCCCTTCGTGGCATTGAATTCGCCGCACCCGCCGCCAGAGTTGCCGCAAGCATTTTAATCACCCCGCTCAGGAGCCATCGTTTAGATGAAACGCATATTCCTACTGGTCCTCACGAACATCGCCGTCATGGCCGTGCTGTCACTTGTCGTACAGGTGTTCGGCCTCGATCACGCGCTGGCGCGCAAGGGCATGGACCTCACTGGCCTGTTGATCATCTCGGCGGTCTTCGGTTTCGGAGGCGCGTTCATCTCGCTGCTCATCTCGAAGTGGATGGCAAAGCGCGCGATGGGCGTGAAGGTCATCACGCAGCCCGCCAACGAGACCGAGCGCTGGCTGGTCAACACCGTCACGCAGCAGGCCCAGGCTGCCGGTATTGGCATGCCTGAAGTCGGCATCTTCGAATCGCCGGATCCAAACGCTTTCGCAACCGGCGCCAGCAAGAACTCTTCGCTCGTAGCCGTCAGCACCGGGCTCCTGCGCAACATGCGCCGTGAAGAAGTCGAAGCCGTGCTGGGTCACGAAGTGAGTCACGTCGCCAATGGCGACATGGTCACGCTCACGCTCATCCAGGGCGTCGTGAACACCTTCGTGTTTTTTCTCGCGCGCATCATCGGCGGCATCGTCGACAAGGTCATCCTCAAGAACGAGCGCGGCACGGGCATCGGCTATTTCGTCACCGTGCTGGTGGCGCAGGTCGTGCTCGGCTTCCTGGCCGGAATGGTCGTGGCCTGGTTCTCGCGCCAGCGTGAATTTCGCGCCGACGCGGGCGGCGCGCATCTCGCCGGTTCCAACGCGATGATCGGCGCGCTCGAGGCGCTCAAGCGAGTCCATTCCCCTACGGCGTTGCCGGAGAAGATGGCGGCGTTCGGAATCAACAATGGTCAACCCACGGGCTTCCAACGCCTGCTCATGAGCCATCCGCCGCTCGATGAGCGAATTGCCGCACTAAACAACGCGCGCTAATTGCCAAGTGCTTCAAGGCAGGCGCCGGATGGAATCCTCAAGATTCCCTCCGGTGCCCCGCCTGATTGCGCGCATCCAGGAACCCATCCGCCACCGTACTTCCGAAGGAATACGCCACATCCATGACTGCAGTAACGCCAATCCCGAGCAATCCGCTGGTCCGCCTGGGCCGCGCCGTGCTGCATTGGTTCGACACGGGAAGATCCTCGAGCTTCGACTCCGCTGATCACCCGGCGGCCGATCGCATCGACTGGGTAAGAACACTGCCATTCATCCTGATGCACGCCGCCTGCCTGCTGGCCTTCGTGGTCGGGGTGAGCCCGGTCGCGATTGCCGTTTGCGTAACGCTGTATTTCGTTCGCATGTTCGCGATCACCGGTTTCTATCACCGCTATTTCTCGCACAAGTCATTCAAGACCTCGCGCGTGGCGCAGTTCCTGTTCGGCGTGCTCGGCGCCGCCGCCGTGCAGCGCGGCCCGATCTGGTGGGCCGCGCACCATCGCGATCACCACCAGTATTCCGACAAGAAGGAAGACGCGCACTCCCCCATCCAGCACGGTTTCGTGCGCGCGCACATGAGCTGGTTCCTGTCGAAGAAAGGTTTCGCGCCGGATCTCAAGCGCGTGCGCGACCTCATGACCTTCCCCGAGCTGCGCTGGCTCGATCGCTTCGACATCATCGTGCCGGTCTTGTTGGCGGTCGCCGTGTTCTTTCTCGGTATGATCCTCGAAAAATTCGCGCCCGCCCTGCATACCAACGGCTGGCAGATGCTGGTCTGGGGATTCTTCGTTTCCACCGTGCTCACCTCGCACGGCACCTACACCATCAACTCGCTGTCGCACGTGTTCGGCAAGCAGCGCTACAAGACGGGCGACTCGAGCCGCAACAACTGGTTTCTCGCGCTTCTCACGCTCGGCGAGGGCTGGCACAACAATCATCACCACTATCCGAGCTCGACGCGCCAGGGCTTTTACTGGTGGGAAATCGATATCACCTACTACCTGCTCAAGGTGATGTCGTGGATGGGCATCATCTGGGAGCTGAAAGCCGTGCCGGTGTCGGTCCGCGATCATCACCCGAGACGCATCGTCAAATAGCGCCTGGAAACCCGCGCATCCGGATGCCGTGAACTCCCGTAGGTACGGGGGAGTACGGTCACTTTCGGGTCAACATGCGCATCGCCGTGATTGGTTCTGGTATTTCGGGCATGGTCGCGGCGGCGCGCCTGCACCGCCACCACGAAATCACCGTCTTTGAAGCCGGCGCGCACATCGGCGGCCACACCAACACCGTTGATGTCGATTTTCAGGGCCGGCGCTATGCCATCGACACCGGCTTCATCGTCTTCAACGACTGGACCTATCCGCGCTTCATCGCGCTGCTGAACGAGCTCGGGGTCGCGTATCAGAACTCGAACATGAGCTTCTCGTTTCGCGACGAGCGAAGCGGTCTCGAATACAACGGCACCACGCTGAACGCCCTGTTCGCGCAACGCCTGAATGCGTTGCGTCCGTCTTTCCTGCGCATGATTGCCGACATCCTGCGGTTCAACAAACAAAGCCGGGAATTGCTGTCGGGTTCCGCTGATGCCCTGACACTCGGCGAGTATCTCGACGCCCATCGATACTCACGCGCGTTTCGCGAACAGTTCATCGTACCCATGGGCATGTCGATCTGGTCGGCGACGGAGCGCGCGATGCTGTCCTTTCCGGCGCGCTTCTTCGTCGAGTTCTTCGACCAGCACGGCTTCCTGAACGTAAACAATCGCCCCGTGTGGCAGGCCGTCACGGGCGGCTCGCGCGAATACATGAAGAAGCTCGCCGCTCCGCTCCTGCAGCGCATTCGGAGAATTGACCATGTGATGCAGCCAATAGCGCC
>JBDTSV010000038.1:0-23988 GCA_039930985.1 Pseudomonadota bacterium | reverse complement strand
CGCCCCGACCGGTTTGGAGCAAAATCGGACATCGCGGTAACTTGTCGGTCGCGCCCGTCGGCGTTCCAGTGCACGCTATCGCTAACCCACTATGTCCAAAGCCAGCACACGTCCCTCGCCGATCGATGTTCTGTTCGTTGTCGTGCCGCACGCATTGCTGCTCGACATCGCCGGGCCCGCGGAAGCGTTCCGCCTCGCGAACCTGCGGCGCACTGGGGCCAACCAGCCGCCGCGCTTTCGCCTTCGCTTTACCGCTTCGGAGCCGGGCGCCACCACGTCGGTCGGCCTGTCGCTCGCCAAGCTCGAACCATTGCCGCGCGCGTTGAGCGCGCCGACCTGGGTTGTGCTGGTGGGCCAGCCCACCGTGCACATCGATCGGTTCACGCCGGCGATCGTCAACACGGCGAACTGGTTGAACCGGTTGTTGCGCGAGCCGCTGGGCGCCGCCGGCACGCCGCATCGCCTCATCACGATCTGTTCCGGAACCTTGCTCGCGGCACGCGCCGGCCTCGCCGACCATCGCCGCTGCACCACGCACCATGACTTGTTAGGCCTGCTGCGCAAACTGGCGCCGCGCGCCATGGTGGTCGACAACCGCGTATTCGTGATCGACGGACCAATGGCCTCGAGCGCCGGTATCACCGCGGGCATCGATCTCGCGTTGCACCTGATCGCCGAGGAGTGCGGTGAGGCGGTCGCCGCGGGCGTCGCCGAAGACATGGTGGTCTACCTCAGGCGCTCGCCGGGCGACGCGGAGCTCTCACCGTTTCTAGCCCACCGCGGGCACATGCACGCCGCCGTGCACAAGGTTCAGGATGCGGTCAACGCCGAACCCGAACGGCATTGGGACATGGCCGCCATGGCGGCCGTGGGGCACGTGACCGAACGTCATTTGCTGCGGCTTTTTCTGCGCCACGCCGGCGTTTCGGCGCTGCACTATCTACAAGCCATTCGCCTGGAGCGCGCGCGCCAGTCGCTCGAGCGCGGCGCCAGTGTGTCACGTGCCGCGGAAGTCGCGGGCTTTCGTTCCTGTTTGCACCTGCGCCGCGCGTGGGGCCGGAAGTGGGGCGGCTCGCCGCGGGATGCCGAAGCGCTGGCGAGCAGTCGCTAGCGAGTCGCAGTCAGTTCACTTGGTCGGTGAGCCTTGCCGATCTCCCGCATTTCGACTTTTCAATCGACGCTCGACTAGAGACACGACGACCGTTGTTGCGCCAAAAAGCAGAACCGCCGCAACGGCAAGGCCAACCCCGCCGAGAAAATGCTTCACGAACCAATTCTCTGGAGACTGCTGAGCAAATATCACCAGCGCGAGGAAGGCCGGAATGTAGATGCTGATCGCAACGACCGCGATCGGATTCGCCTTTTGATGCATTGCATCGGCCAACGGCGACCTTTGGCGTTTTCGGAATGGCCCCTTTGGCTCGCTCAATATCGTGCCCTCCAAGCTACTTCAGCACGCTGCGCCGCCGCGGCTATGCGGGCCGCCGTCCGGGGTTATTCGGATGCGTGGTCCAGTCCGCCTTTTCGTGCGTGATCGGCCGGCCGGTGCGCGGGTCCACGCCCTCCGTCATCGGCCGCATGGTGATGCAGTGTTCCACCGGGCAGACGCTGACGCACAGATTGCAACCGACGCACTCGGCGTCGATCACCTCGAAATGCCGCTTGCCGTTCACGGTCGCCGTGATGGCCTGGTGCGAGGTGTCTTCACACACGATATGGCAGCGGCCGCACTGGATGCACAGGTCCTGGTCGATGAACGCCTTGTCCACGTGGTTGAGATTCAGGTACTGCCAGTCGGTGACGCTGGGCACGGCTTTGCCGACCAGTTCGCTGACCGAGGTGAAGCCCTTTTTGTCGAGGTAGTGGCTCAAGCCATCGACGAGGTCGTCGATGATCTTGAACCCGTAGACCATCGCCGCCGTGCACACCTGCACGGTGGAAGCGCCGAGCGCGAAGAAATCGACGGCATCGCGCCAGTCGGTGATGCCGCCGATGCCGGAGATGGGCAGGCCGCGCGTCTCGCGCGAGCGCGCGATCTCCGCGACCATGTGCAGGGCAATGGGCTTCACGGCCGGGCCGCAGTAGCCGCCATGCGAGCCCTTCCCGTCGGTGGATGGGTAGATAGTCAGAGAGTCGTAATCGACCCGCATGATCGAATTCAGCGTGTTGATCAATGACACGGCGTCGGCACCGCCATCTTTCGCAGCCTTCGCCGCCGGCAGGATGTTGGTGATGTTGGGCGTGAGCTTGACGATGACCGGTACGCGGGCGAACTTCTTGCACCAGGCCGCGGCCTGCTGGATGTATTCCGGCACCTGGCCCACGGCCGAGCCCATGCCGCGCTCGCTCATTCCATGCGGGCAGCCGAAATTGAGCTCGAGCCCGTCGGCGCCGGTGTCCTCGATCATGGGCACATACTTCGCCCAGCTTTGTTCGTTCATCGGCAACATGACCGAGACGATCAACGCACGGTCCGGCCAGTCGCGTTTGACCTGCCGGATCTCTTGCAGATTCACGCCGAGCGGGCGATCCGTGATGAGCTCGATGTTGTTGAAGCCGAGCACGCGACGGTCATTGCCGTGAATGGCGCCATAACGCGGACCGTTCACATTAACGATGGGCGGATCCTCGCCGAGCGTTTTCCAGACGACTCCGCCCCAGCCAGCTTCGAAGGCACGATTGACGTTGTAGGCCTTGTCGGTGGGCGGCGCCGACGCCAGCCAGAACGGATTGGGTGACTTTATGCCAAGAAACGTAGTGGTTAGATCGGCCATGTCAGATCCCTCGCGGACCCTTGTCCTGCAGAAAACGGTCGATGGAGAGCGCGGCGAGTTTGCCGTCCTGCACCGCGGACACGGTCAGGTCCGTGCCACCGGCCACGCAGTCGCCGCCCGCCCATACGCCCGCCAGTGAGGTCCGTCGCTCGATGTCGACCTGGATCCTGTCGTGGTCGAGCTCCAGCACCTGCGCCGTGTCGGCCAGGTCCTGCCACAGGATTTTCTGGCCGATGGCCTTGAATACCACGTCGGCTTCGAGCACGTACGTGTCACCCGCCGTGCGTGTCGATTCGAATTCCACGGCGCGCACGCGTCCATTCGCAACGAGAAGCTGGCGCGGCTTCGACCAGAGCCGGACCGTCACGCCACGCGTCTGCGCGAACTCCTGCTCGTAACGGCTGGCATTCATGTTTTCCTGGCCGCGCCGGTAGACGATGGTCACTTCATCGCTGCCGAGCGCCTTGCTCTGGACTGCGATGTCGATTGCGGTCATGCCGCCGCCGATCACGATGACGCGTCGGCCGACCGGCAGCCGCGTCTTGTTTTGCTCCTGCCGCAGGGTCTCGATGTAGTCGACGGCGTTCGCTACGCCTGCAATCTGCGCGTTGTCGAGCTTCAGATCGTTGACCCCGGCGAGTCCGAAGCCGAGAAACACGGCGTCGAATTGCTGGCGCAGTAGCTCGAGCGAAAGACCGGTGCCGAGTGAAACACCCGAACGTACTTCGATGCCGCCGATACTGAGAATGTAGTCCACCTCGCGGGCGGCGAAGTCATCCACGGTCTTGTAGGCGGCGATGCCGTATTCATTGAGGCCACCGAGTTTTGCTTTCGGCTCGAACACGGTCACGGCGTGGCCCAGCATGGCAAGACGATGCGCGCAACTGAGGCCCGCGGGCCCGCCGCCGACCACGGCAACCTTGCGCCCGCTCGACGGCGCCCGCTCGAACAGCGCAATCGAATCCTCGAAAATCGGGTCGGTGGCGTAGCGTTGCAGCAGCCCGATGCGCACCGGCTGGTCCTCGTGCGTGTTACGCACGCACGCTTGCTCGCATAGAACCTCGGTCGGACACACACGCGCGCACATGCCGCCCATGATGTTTTCGCTGAGGATGGTGTGGGCCGAGCCCTTGAGATTGCCGCTGCGAATCTTCTGGATGAACCCGGGAATGTCGATGCCGGTGGGGCAGGCCGCGATGCAGGGCGCGTCGTAACAGAAGTAACAACGGTCGGCATCGATGATGGCTTCCGAAGGCGTCAGCGGCGGATGCATGTCGGCGAAGTTGGCATCTATCTGCTCGCCCGTGAGCCTTCCGGGGCGGACGTCGGCATCGTCAGCGACGGGCTTGGTGTTGCTCATGCGAAATCAGCGGCGAACCGGCTGCGGCGTGTTCAGTTCCGCCTGCTTTCTCATGGCATCGTAGTACGACGCGAAGGGCGGCCGATCCACGTGCCTGCCCGCGCCGCGTTCGACGCGCAGATCGCCCTTCGCATAGACGAGCTTGCCGCCACTCACCGTGTGCGACGCGCATCCCTTGACCGTCATGCCTTCGAAGATATTGAAGTCGATTTTCTGGTGATGGGTCTTCGCCGAAATGGTCTTGCTGGCAGCCGGGTCCCACACCACGAGGTCGGCATCGGCACCGACCGAGACGCTGCCCTTGCGCGGATAGATGTTGAAGATCTGCGCCGCGTTCGTCGACGTGACGCGCACGAATTCGTTCATGGTCAGGCGTCCGGTGTTCACGCCGTGATGCCAGAGGACTTCGAGGCGGTTCTCGATGCCAGCGGTGCCGTTGGGGATCTTGCGGAAGTCGTCCTTGCCGGCGGCTTTCTGCTCGGCGCAGAACGTGCAGTGGTCGGTGGCGGTGGTCTGCAGATTGCCGGACTGCAGGCCGCGCCACAGTGCCACCTGGTGCTCGGGCGAGCGGAACGGCGGGCTCATGACGTGCGCCGCGGCGCGCGTGAAGTCCGGGTCACGATACACGGAGTCGTCCAGCAGCAGGTGTCCGGCCAGCACCTCGCCGAACACCCGCTGGCCTTCATTGCGCGCGCGTGTGATGGCCTCGAGCCCCTGGCGCGAAGAGACGTGCACCAGGTAGATAGGAACCTTGAGCACCTCGGCGATGCGGATGGCGCGGTTGGCCGCTTCGCCCTCGACTTCCGGCGGGCGTGACAGCGGGTGGCCTTCGGGCCCGGTGATGCCGCGTTTGTAGATCTCATCCTGCAGCTTGAACACCAGGTCGCCGTTTTCCGCATGCGCGGTCACGATGGCGCCGAGCTGCAACGCCGTGGAAAAACTGTTCACCAGCGTTTCGTCGTCGCACATGATGGCGTTCTTGTAGGCCATGAAGTGCTTGAAGCTGTTGACGCCATGCTCGCGCACCAGCGTGCCCATGTCGGCGTGCACGCTCTCGTCCCACCAGGTGATGGCCACGTGGAACGAATAGTCCGCGACCGACTTCTGCGCCCACTCGCGCCACTGGCGGTGCGCTTCCAGGATCCGCTGCCGGGGATTCGGAATCACGAAATCGATGATCATCGTGGTGCCACCGGCGAGCCCCGCCGCAGTGCCCGAGTAGAAGTCGTCGCTAGCTACCGTGCCCATGAACGGCAGCTGCATGTGGGTGTGCGGATCGATGCCGCCCGGCATCACATACTGGCCGCCCGCGTCGACGGTCTCACAATGCGCAGGCGCGGGCAGCGCATCGCCGATGGCGGCGATCTTGCCGTCCAGGCACAGCACGTCGGCGCGGTAAGTCTGATCCGACGTGACTACCGTGCCGCCCTTGATGAGTAACGCCATTGCGACTCCTCAGTTGCCCGTTCGTTTCGATGTGCCGTGGCTCATCAAATAATAGATCAGCCCGCCGAGGAACGACCCGGTGAACCAGCCGTAAGTGTAGAACCACTGCAGCGCATGCGTGGTGATCGCGACCACCGTCAACGCCACGGGCACGACGAACGCCACGAAACCCGCGAGGTTCCAGGCCGGGTAGGGGCCATTGTCGAGGTACAGGCCGGGCAGGTCGTAGTGCTGTTGCCGCACCACGAAGTAGTCCACGACCATGATGCCGGCGATGGGGCCGAGCAGGCTCGAATAGCCGAGGAGCCAGTTCGAATAGAGGCTGTCGAGACTCACTTCCGACTGCAGCCAGCCCATGCGCTTGAACAGTTCCCAGCTCATGAGCGCCGCGCCGATGAAGCCGGTGAGCAGCACCCCTCTTTTCTGGCTGATCAGTCGCGGCGCGAGATTCTGAAAATCGTTGGTCGGCGAGACGATGTTGGCCGCCGTGTTGGTCGAGATCGTGGCGACGATGATGATGAGCATCGACGCCACCACCCAGAAGGGACTGTGGATTTTTCCGATCAGCGTGATGGGGTCGGAGACGGTTTCACCGACGAGCTTCGCCGACGCCGCGGTCATGATCACGCCGAGGCCCGCGAACAGCACCATGGTCACGGGCAGCCCAACTACCTGGCCGATGATCTGCGCGCGCTGTGACTTGGCGAAGCGGCTGAAGTCGGGAATGTTGAGTGACAGCGTGGCCCAGAAACCGACCATGGCCGTGAGGCCGGCGAAGAAGTAGCCCATGAGCGGGGCATGCGCCGGCCGGTTCGGCGGCCGCGCCAGCAATTCGCTGACCGACGCCTGCGGCCAGGCCCAGACCAGCAAGCCGACGCCGACCAGCAACAGCAACGGAGCGGCGACCACTTCCAGGTATTTGATCGATTCGGAGCCGCGCAGCACCACCCAGATGTTCGCGATCCAGAAGACGACAAAACCGATGACTTCGCCGACGCCGCCGAGCTGCGTCCAGCCCGGCAACACGGCCGACAGCAGCAGGTGCACGGCGATGCCGCCAAACAGGGTCTGGATGCCAAACCATCCACAGGCCACCAACGCGCGCACCAGGGCCGGCACGTTCGAGCCGACGATTCCAAAGGCGGAACGCAGCATGACCGGGAATGGAATGCCGAACTTCGTGCCGGCAAAAGCATTGAGGATCAGCGGTACCAGCACGATGAGGTTGGCGATGAACACCGCCCACAACGCTTCGCCGACCGACAGGCCGAAGTAGGTGGTGAGCACCCCGCCCAGCGTGTAGGTAGGGACGCAGATGGCCATGCCCACCCACAGCGCGGCGATGTGCCACTCGTTCCAGGTGCGTTGCGCGACCCGCGTGGGGGCGATGTCGTCGTTGAAGCGCGGGCTGGCGGCGAGATCCGCGCCGACCTCGAGCTCGTAGAATTCGCCGACTTGCACCGCGCGTGAAGTGGGTTCCGCCATCAGCCCTGAACCAGTGGGCCGTAGGCGTCGGGGCGCCGGTCGCGGAAGAACTGCCACGTGTCGCGCACCTGCCGGATCATGTCGAGATCGATCTCGTGCACTAACAACTCGTCCTGGTCGTAGCTGGCCTGCGCCTCGATCTGTCCGCGCGGATTGACGATGTAGCTCGAGCCGTAGAACTCGCCCATCTTGCCGGCCCAGGGCTCTTCCTTGCCCACGCGATTGATTGCGCCGATGAAGACCCCGTTCGCGGCCGCTGATGCCGGCTGCTCGAGTTCCCAGAGATACTTGGACAGGCCCGCGACCGTCGCCGACGGATTGACGATGTACTCGGCACCGTTCAGTGCCAGCGCGCGCCACCCTTCCGGGAAGTGACGGTCATAACAGATGTAGACGCCAAGCTTCACGTACGCGGTCTGAAACACCGGATAGCCCAGGTCGCCGGGCTTGAAGAAGAATTTTTCGTAGAACCCCGGGTCGACCTGCGGAATGTGCGTCTTTCGATATTTACCGAGGTACTTGCCGTCGGCATCGATCACGGCGGCAGTGTTGTAGTACACGCCCGTCATGGCTTCCTCATAGACCGGAACGACCATCACCATGCGGTGCTTGCGGGCGTATTCCTGCATGAGCTTGGTCGTGTAGCCATCGGGCACGGCTTCGGCCGCCGCGTACCACTTGCGATCCTGGCTCGGGCAGAAATAGGGCTGCGTGAAGATTTCCTGGAAGCAGAGAACCTGGACGCCGGCGGCGCCCGCCTTGTCGATCAGCGGCAGGTGCGCCTCGATCATCTTGTCCCGGATCTTCTCGGGACCCATGGATACATCGCCCTTCAAGCCCATCTGGATCAGTCCGCACTTCAGCTTGCTCACCCCGAGACTCCCAAATAAGAGGAGGGAGTCATAAAAACACAAACGCGTAGTCAGCGAAAGTAATGGGGCCAAGGGAGCGAATCTCGCGGTAGTGAGCACGTCGCCGGCGTCCGTCCGCTGGTAGATTTCAACTCATGAACACACCAGTAGTGTCTCGACCGCTGCTCGCACTCGGGGCATTCCTGTTGCCGATGATGTCGCTCGCGCAAACCACGCGCTTCCCGCTCACTTCAGCTTCGGGCCTTAGTCTTCACAACGTGAGCGCCGAGCCCGCCAGGCTTCAGGGCAAGATGGGGTTGAAGGTCATGGCGTCGGCGGAAACCCCGCCGCCGGGTGCCGGCGAGGAGACGCTCGTCGTGATCGGCGATCTGGAATTCGGCGACGGCGTCATCGAAGCCGAGATTGCCGGCGACGTTCGCCCGGGCGCACCGGAAGGCGCTCGTGGTTTTGTCGGCATCGCGTTTCGAGTCCAGGCCGACTTGAAAACCTACGACGCGTTCTATCTACGCCCGACCAACGGCCGCGCTGACGATCAGGTCCGGCGCAATCATTCGGCGCAGTACATTTCGCATCCGGATTGGCCGTGGTTCAGGCTCAGGCAGGAAACGCCATCGAAGTATGAATCGTATGTCGATGTGGTTCCCGCAACCTGGACCAGGATACGGATAGAAGTCAGTGGCGATCAGGCGCGGCTGTACGTTCACGACGCGAAACAGCCGACGCTCATCGTCAACGACGTCAAGAGCGGCGCGCATGCAAAGGGCGTGATTGCGCTGTGGATCGACGGTGGCACCATCGCGCACTTCCGAAACCTGGTGGTTTCGGGAAAGTAGCCGTGCCGGCCGCGGGTCGCTCGCTTATCGCTGAAAGCAGGCGTTCGAGCCGCGAAACTCTCTGCCCCGACGCCGGTCATATGTGTCAACCGGCCGCGCCGTCGTGCGTTTGAGCCTGGGTGGAGTTTCCTATGCGCCCGAGCCTTGCCACCGTCATCCTGCTGTCCGCGCTGGCGATTTCCGCCGCCGCCCAGGCGGACGATCCCGACCCGGTGGCCGTGGACGCGAACAGCGCCGCCGCGCCCTCAGGCGCAGATGTGTATGTGTACCCCTCAAAGGGGCAGAGCGACTCCCAGCGTGATCGCGACCGCTACGAATGTCACAACTGGGCCGCGAAGCAGACGGGTTTCGATCCGAGCGCAGCGCGGCTGGCGCCGCATCAGCAGGTTCGCGTGGTCGAGATGCCGCCGGACCACACTGGCGCCGTGAATGGCGCGATGACCGGTGCGGTGCTCGGCGCCGTGGTCTCGCGGCCGTATGATGCCGCGCGCGGGGCGGTCGTCGGTGCGGTGGCCGGCGCGGTGCTCGGTTCGGTGGCGGATTCGGCGCGCGCCCGTGAGGTCGCGGGCAATCCGCGCCCGAACGCGGCCGACCAGGTCGAGCAGGCCCGGATCGAGAAGCAGGCCTACGACTATCGGCGCGCGATCAGCGCGTGCCTGGAAGGTCGCGGCTACACGGTGAAATAGTCTTGCAGGCGAACGCGAGGTCGTATGAATCCATTTCCTAACAACATCCTGAAAGTCGCAGGCCTGGCAGCGCTGCTGCTCGGGCTCGCGGGCGCGGCGTCGGCCGCGAGCAATACCTTTCCGAATCCTCACGATGGCCGCCACCAGCAGCAGGACTCGCGCGTCGACAATCGCTACAACCACAACCGCAGTTATCCCGCGCGCGGCTACTCCACCTATCAACTGCCGCGCGGTTACTACACCTCGCGTTATCGCGGCTCGCCTTACTACTTCCACGGTGGCGCCTGGTACCGGCCCTACGGCCGGCGTTATGTCGTGGTAGCGCCGCCTTTCGGGCTCGGCTTGCGCGTCCTGCCGCCGTTCTACACCACGGTGTGGTTTGGCGGCTCGCCTTACTATTACGCCGACGACACCTACTATGTGTACCGGCCGGAGCGCCGTGAATACGTCGTGACCGAGCCGCCGCGCGGCCAGGCAGAAGTGGGCGCCGATCCGGGCGGCAGCGAAGAGATCTTCGTGTACCCAAAGAACGGCCAGGGCGAAGAACAGCAGTCCACCGACCGCTACGAATGTCATCGGTGGGCCGTGGAAAAGACCGGTTTCGATCCCACGCGGCCCTCCGGCAATGTGGCCGAATCCGCTGTCGACTCCAAACGCGCCGACTATCGGCGCGCCGAAGGCGCCTGCCTGGAGGCGCGGGGCTACAGCGTCAAGTAGCGCCTGCGGTACAGTGTCTCATGCCCGACACTGTTTCGACGTTCTCGTCGTCCATGGACCTCACGCGCCGCGACGACGACGGCACCACCCGTATTCAACGTTTTGAAATCGATGCACCACTGCGGGCAGTGATCGTCGATGACGACGAATTCGTGCTCGAGTATCTGAAGACGGTGGTTACCGGCACGGGCCTCGATGTGGTCGGAGTCAACAACGCCGAGCTCGCACTCAGCGAAATGCAGCGCGAGTTTGCCTCGGTCGTGATCGTCGATCGGGATCTGCCGGGCATGGATGGGCTGGAGCTTTGCCGGCAGATTCGCACCCGGATTTTTCCGGGCTACGTCTACGTGATCCTGTTGATGAGCAAGGATTCAGAAAAGGCCATCCTCGATGGTCTGGCGGCCGGAGCGGACGACTACCTGCACAAGCGCGCCTCGAGCGCGCACCTGATCGCCAAGCTGACCACGGCGAGACGCATTCTCTCGCTCGAGCAATCGCTGCGCCGGATGATCGAAGAACGCCGGCACATGGCCATGACGGATGAGCTCACCAACAGCTACAACCGCCGCTATTTCGTGCATCAGATGCGACGTGAAATCCGTCGCGCCTTGCGGCTCACCGGCGAACTCACGCTGTTGGTGCTCGACATCGACCATTTCAAACAGATCAACGATCGTTACGGGCACGCGACCGGAGATGCCGTGCTGGTGGAATTCGCGAATCGCATCCGCGACTCGTTGACGCGCGAACGTGACTGGTGCGCCCGTACTGGCGGCGAAGAGTTTGCCGTGGTGCTACCCACGACCGATCCGGCTGGCGCACAGATCGTCGCGGAAAATCTGCGGCTGGTAATTGCGGCGACCCCGATGAACGTCGCCGGGCAGGAGATTGCCGTCACCGTGAGCATCGGACTCACCACGATGTCGCGCGCGGCCGCGCTCGGCACGCCCACGGTCGAGTCGATGCTGCTGCGCGCCGACGAATGTCTCTACGAAAGCAAGAAACAGGGCCGCAACCGGGTCACCGTGGACCAGTCCTGAACGACGGTGCGCCCGTGACTATTTCGGCGGCGCAGCGGCGGCGGCCGCCGACTGGCTGATTGCCGTGAGCACTGCCGTCGCCGCGCCTTCGATGAGTGGCGACACCAGGTCTTCGCCATTTTCTTTCGCCTTGGCGACGATCGCCTGGGCGACTACGGGTTGTGCGTCACCTGGCTTTACCAGCTTGTAATCAAAGGTGACCTGATCGCCCTTCTTGATGTTGGTCTTTGCGGCGCCGCCAAGTTGCTCCATCGCTTCCTGCTGCGCGGACTGCGCAGCCGCACTGGTAGCAGCCTGGGCCACGGCCTGGCCAGCCATCATGGCGCCGTAGTTGCCACCCATCGCACCCATGCCGCCGGCCATGGTGGCGAGCGGCGCGGCAGCGGCGAACATCTTGCCGAAGCCGCCGCCTTTCTTCTGCGCCACTGAGCTATACAGCACGTATTCACAGCCTAGTTGCTGCGCTTCCGCATCGATCTGGATCGGGATGCGCGCGGTGAGCGGGATGAGTTCCGTCGCGGGGCCGCCGAGGTAGGCGGTGAGCGTGGCGCGAACCGGTTCGGCGACATCGGCGCCGTTGGTGCCTTGCCCGAGCTGCGCTTTTGGCAACACCAGACAGATTTTTGTCTTCGGCGGCGGTGGCGGCGGTGCAGGAGGCGTGTTCTTTTTCGCCGCCATGCTGGTTGCCGCAAGCGCAAGGGCCAGGCAGGCCGAGACCGCTACGAGAATTGTTTTTCTGTTCGTCACTGGCAATCTCCTGTCCGCGAATCTGCGGCACGCTGCCTTTATAGGTATCCCCGCCTCGTTGTGACAGACCAGAACAGGGATTGCAAATTATCTGGCGATATGCCGTCGATCGACGACCGGCAGGATGAGGCGCAATCGCGATCCCTTCTCCGTGGCCGACAAGTCCACGGACCCGCCGAGCTCCTGCGCACGCCGACGCATGTTGCCCAGGCCCCGCCCGGAAACATTGCCGGCGACAAACCCTGTGCCGTCGTCGATGACATCGACGATCACCGTCACGCCCCCGGCATCGGTGGCGGTGCTGGTGCGCACCGTGACCTGCGTCGCCTGCGCATGCTTGAGCACGTTGGTCAGCGCCTCCTGCAGGATGCGCAGCACCTGCAGGATCTTGTGGGGACCGAAGTCCGGCATCGACGGAAGATCACTGACCTGCCAGAGAAAATGCAGCCCCCCCGCCTGCACGCGCCGTTCATTGCGCGCGCGGAAATTGGACAACACCACCAGCAGGTCGCCTTCCATCGGATCGGCGGAGTCGATGATGAGCCGCAGATCGTCGAGAGCGCCGCGCAGGATGGGCTCCATCGGCTGGAACTGCGGGTTGTTCTCGATGACCGCGAGCGCGTGCACCAGCTGGCCGCCGATGCCGTCGTGCATGTCGGTGGTCATGCGCTCGCGCTCCGAACTGATGGTCTGCTGGCGCTCGAGGATGCGCAGGCGTTCGTAGTTTTGCGCCAGCTCCGCGCCCTTGGCCGCCACGCGGTCCTCGAGTTCGAGGTTGAGCGTCTCGGTTTCGGTGAGCGCGCGCGACACGCGGCTGAGCAAGGTGATCGCGAGCGAGATCAGCACGAAGCTCACGGTGTACGAGAGGTAGTGAAACGTTCCGGACGTGGTGATGTTCTGGTCCCACAGGTAGTCGCGCACGCCGACCACGAGTGCCAGCGCGGCGGCGCAGAGCCAGAGGCGCGTCTCCAGATTCGGATTGCGCAACGTGGCGCGAATCAATTGCCAGACGATGTACGCGCTGATCAGCATCACGCCTGGGAACCAGACGTAGTTCTGCACCCAAGGCTGGTCGCCGCCCGCCAGGTTGTGCGCCATCAGCATGATGGAGCCCACGACGCCGAACGTCATGAGCGTGTGTTCCACCCACCGCGGCGGACGTTTGCAACCAGGCAGGCGATTCACGAAGTGCGCCGAGCAGATCGTGAACCAGCCGAGCGCGATCGGCGGCAGCGAGAACCACACGCCCGGAATCGGAATCAGCAAGCGCGGCTCGATGAGGATCCAGTTGTAGAGCGCCCAGGCGATGGTCGCCGCGGCGAACCAGCCGTTGCCGGTATCGCAGCGGCGAATCCAGAACAGCCCTAACAACAGAATGGAGACCACGCCGAGCGCCACCACCGTGCCGGCCATGAGCGTGAATTGCAGAAAATGCGTGTAGAGGTAAGCGGGTTTCAGCTCCTGTGATGGACCGAAATAAAAGGGCGTGAACCAGGTCACGCCGCGCTCACTCACCACGCGTATCTGGATCGTGTTCTTGCCGGGGCCGAGCAGCGCCGCCGGGAATTCGAAATACAGCGGCTTGCGATATTCCGGGAACGGCCGCCGCATGGGCGCGCTTTCACCGGCGAGTGCGCCGTTGATGTACATCGAGAGATTGCCGTTCACCCACGGCAGGAACAACCCCCAAAGGCCTCGCGCCTGCGACGGCTTCTCGATGACGAACTGGTACCAGATTCCCGACGCCGCACCGGGGAAAGGGCGCAGCTGCGCGTCCGGCAATTCCTGCTCGACGACCACGGGACCCAGGAATGGCGGCGGTTCGTCGTCATCGCCGACCACGCTCAGCACCACGGGGTGTAACCACTGCGGATCGACCCCCGGCTCCCGATCGATGGCGTACATCAGCGCCAGGAAAACCACCGGCACCAGCGCCACGATGAGCCAGTAGATAGCCTTCTTCACGCTACGACTGTCGGCTGATCAGCCCCATGCGCGTGGCTTCGTAGACCGCTTCGCTGCGCGAGCTGACGGCCAGCTTTTCATAGATGTTCTTGGTGTACGAACTGACGGTGCTCGCCGTGAGACTGAGCAACGCGGCAATCTCGCCGTAGCTGAAGCCTTTCGCGGCCAGCGACAGCACGTCCATTTCGCGAGCGGTGAGGCGCACGGTGCTCGGCACCACCGCCTGACCGGCGTCGCCGCGGAAATGCCGGATGAGATGCCGGGCGATTGCCGGGCTGATGGGCGAGCCGCCCGCCAACAACTGCTGCAGCGCGGCGCCGATGCTGACCGCCGGATCGTCCTTGAGCAGGTAGCCGGCGGCGCCGGCCTTGATCGCCGCGACCACGCGCACTTCATCACCAAACACCGTGATGACCATGATGAGCACCTCCGGCCAGCGCCGCGCCGTGTCGCGGATGATGTCGAGGCCGTCGCCGTCGGGCAGCCCCAGGTCGACTAACAACACTTCGGGGCGGGAGATCTCCAGTGCCGCGCGGATCTCGCGGCAGCTGCCCACGGCCGTAGTCACCTTGTGCTCGGCACCGGCATCGGTGATCCGGCGCACCAGCGACTGGCGGGTCAGCTCGTTGTCCTCGACCACGAAGATGGTGTGGGGGAATGGGCCCAAGGCTATTCCTGCGGTTTGATCGGGTAGTGAGTAAAGCATAGGCACCTCGGATGTTTGGCGATACCCATGAACGGGCGTGCCGGCTGCTACCGGGCCTCGTCCTGACGCATGAATTGCCATTTCAGGGTGATGGTCGCGCCCGGAAACGGTGATTCGGTCTTTGTGCCGGAGAGTTCATCCGGATTGTCCGGGTCGAACTTTCCGTGGGCGCTCTCACCGATCTTGGCGCTGAACTCCTGAACGTTTGACCGGTAGCCGGGGCAGGCGGAGCCGCCACCCTGGTAGCGGCCCGAGCCCGACATGGGCAGATCGATCGCAAAGCTGTAGATGCCGGGGAAGATCGTGAGCGCGACGAAGCCCTGGGACTTTGTCGCGGCGGGCGGGTGTTTGAGGTCGGGCATCTTGAATCCTGTGACCGGAGTTTCGCTGGTGTGATCGATGGTCACGAGTTCCATGGTGCCCTGGCCTGCGGCGGAGGCACTGAAGACGCTCGGGCAATTCTTCGCGCTGTGATCTTCCTGGCGCGCGGCAAGGGCGCTCCACTTGGCGCGACCGCCCACGATATGCACGGCGCCGTGAGATTCGAATCGATCGAGCTTGGTCACTTCCGTGTACGTGTACTCGATGGCGCCACTCCATTTGTCGGTGCGCGGGCAACCCTCCGAACGCGCCTTGGGCCATTGCTTCCTGGCGTCCATGCGATTGATCCAGGCTGCGGTGACCGCCAGGAATTCCGAGTGGCTCAACGGCGGTGGTTTTGGCGTGAGGCCGTCCATTGCACGCTGACCGACGAAAGCGAGCTTGACCAGATCATCTGTGAGCAGGTGGCCCAGCAGATTGGCGCCATTGGGTGCGGCGGCTTTCATGGCCTGGCACATCTGGTAGTCGTCGAGGCCGGTCCATTCGGGACCTGAATTTTCCCACGCGGGTGGCGCCTTCGTGTGGCAGTCCTTGCAGGGCGAGAATTTCACTTGCTGGTTTCCATACTGGTCTTTGACACCGAGATCGATCTCGTTGATGTCGCCGCCCTGGTGCGTGGCCTTGGGAAAAGACTCGTTGTCCGGGTCGTCGAAGTACGTGACGTGCTGGTGGCAGTTGATGCAGCGGCCATGCCGGAGCACCGGGAGCATCTTCTTGAATTCCGCCACGGCCATCGCGTGGTTGCGACCGCCCACCATCGTCGCAAGCTCCGGCGGCATCTTTTCCTGCTCTGGCTCATGCGCCTCAACGAACAAATCGTCGAGCACCTTCTGCATATCGGCCCAACCGGACTCGCCCAGTTCCTTCTGCAACGCGGCCCAGTCCGCGGGGGTTTGCGGGAAGGAAGGAATCTGGGGTGTTGGCCCTGGAGGAGGAGGCACGGCGGGTTGCGCTGGCGTCGCCGGCTTTGCGGGCGCCGCCGGCGGTGCAGGTGCCGGCGAGGACGCCGGCTTCGAATTGTTTGCCGAGGTTGCGGCGCCGGTGGCCGGCGCGGACGAGCCGCGCACCGACGCCGGCGCCGAAGGCGCAGCTGGCGTTGGCGCCGGGGCGCTGCATGCCGATGGATTCGCTCCTTTCGCAGCCGCGATCACGAAAGTCGCCGTCTTCTGCAAGACAACGCCGGGAACGCGCGCCGCGCTCGGCAACGATTGCGCGGGATAACTGGCGGTGACCGTAGCCGTTGCGCCCACGGTTGCGCCGCTGCAGGCGCACACCGACCAGTGGGCGGCGTCGATCTGCTGGCCCGCGACCGATCGTTTGCCGGGCGCGGCCACGGTCATGTCGAAATCGGCAATCGACAGGCGTGCACCGAGCGGATTGCGCGGCGTATCCGTGCCGGAGGCATCACGCACGGTCAACTGAACCGCGCCGCAGAGTCCGATCGGCAGCGGGTTCAACGTGGGGTTCACGGTGACTTGCCATGCCGATTGCGCAAGGGAGCAGGGAGCCGCCAGCAGGCACACGAAAAGCGCGACGCTCGTTTGCCGCATAGGTCGAAAGGTCATGAGCGTAATCTCGTGGCGGAACGGCGAATCGAGGCGAGTGTGTCAGGTGTCCGCTTTATAAGGGGACCCGGGTCAAACACTCAGCCCTGATCCAGGGTTGCATTTCGCGCGTCGGTATGAACGCCACAGATGTTAGGGGCGCATGACACCCCTGAATCGGGGTACCCGGCGAGCAGGCAAGGGCGCACATTCGTCGCCGGTCGCGAACGGCAAGGATCGGAACATCAGCGGCGCGCTCGCATTTCCCGAGCGCCCGGCTATCTACCAGATGTACATCCAGGTGGAACGCATTCCGTGATCAGTTTGCGGCAACGGGTACCGGCGCGATCTTCGGCCGTGCCGTTGCCATCGCCTCGTCGAGCATCTTCACGAGCGCGTCGCGATCGTAGGTGTAGAGGTGCCCCTCGTTGAGCTGCACCAGCTGCTCGATTTGTTTCCTGATCGCCCGTTCCGCCTCGTTCTGGTCTGGCGCCACCATGTAGCGGCGCTTCGGCGTGGCCTCGAACAAGGCGAGTTCGACCGCGCCCGCCACTTCATCGGGCTTCTTGAACCGGCTGCGATCCGTGAAACGGTGTTCCTTGCCGGTGCGCTTGGCGACGCTCCTGCCGAGCTCCGAATCGAAATTGCCGGGCTCCACGATGCTTACCTGCACTCCGAGCGGCGTCATCTCCTGCGCCAGCGAATCACCAAACGCTTCCATGGCATGTTTGCTCATGGAGTACACGGTGAGGTCGCGCGGCGCGGCAATTCCGGCGGTGGACCCGATCGTCGTGATGCGTCCCTTCTGCGCGATGATCAGCGGCGCGAACGCGCGCGTCACTCGATAGGGGCCATAGACGTTCACGTCGAGGACGAGATTGAATTCCTCCGGACTCGTCTCGGTGGCGGTGCCGATGGTCGCGACGCCGGCGTTGTTCACGAGACCATACAAGCCGCGATTCGCCTTGGTGATGGTGGCGACCGCCGCGTCGATATCCTCTTGTTTGGTGACATCGAGTCTCACCGCCTGCACGTTCTTGATGGCGTTGAGTGCATCGAGATCCGCCTGCTTGCGCGCGCCCGCGTAGACGAAGTATCCCTTCGCCGCGAGGTGCTCGGTGATGTTGCGACCGATGCCGGTGCTGGCGCCGGTGATCAGAATTGCCTTCGCAGTAGCCGGGGTGTCGGCGCGGCCGATGATAGGTAGCGCAAGGCTCAGGGAAAGCATCACGATTGCAATACGGCGCATGGCAAGCTCCGCGGGCAGGTAGGTGCGCGCAATACTACTCGCCCGCAGGCTTCCTGCGAGACCCACCTACGCAGCGCCGGGCAATTTTGCGTTTAAGGAGTGACCGAACTACATTCACGACGCAATGCCGCAATTCGTCGCCACTGAAGCGCGATATCGCACGCTGTTCGACACGCTGCTCGAAGGCTTCTGCACCATCGAATTGGTGTTCGACGCCGCGGGCAGAACGGTGGATTGCCGCTTCCTCGAAGTGAACCCGGCCTTCGAAAAGCACACCGGCATACAAAATGCGACCGGCCGGCTCATGCGCGAAATCGCGCCTGACATCGAAGCGCACTGGTTCCAGGCCTTTGCCAAGGTCGTGGCCACCGGCGAGCAGGTGAAGTTCGAAAACGAAGCCAAGCCGCTCGGCCGCATGTACGAAGTGTGCGCCTGGCGCGTGGGCGGCCCGGAAGACCGCAAGGTCGCGATACTCTTCAACGACATCACCGAGCGCACCAGCTCGCAGGACAAGCTCCGCGCTCAACTCGAGCGCATGAACCTGCTCGATCGCATCACGCGCGCCATCGCCGAGCGACAGGACTTGCCGAGCATTTTCCAGGTGGTCGTCCGCACGCTCGAAGACCAGCTGCCGATCGATTTCGGCTGCATGTGTCTCTACGACGAAGCGGTCAACGACGTGGTGGTCGCGTGCGTGGGTTTGCGCAGTTCGCCGCTGGCCGCGCAACTGGGCCTCACCGAGCAGGCGCGCATGGGCGTCGGTGACGACTGCGTTGCCAAGGCGGTGCGCGGGCAATTGATCTATGAGCCGGATACGAATCTGGCGCCATCGCCGTTTCCGCAGCGGCTGGCCACGGGCGCGCTGCGCTCGATGGTCGCGGTGCCGTTGCTCATCGAGGGCAAGGTGTTTGGCGTGCTGGTCACCGCGCGCCGCGACATGAACGGCTTCAGCAGCGGTGATTGCGAGTTCCTGCGGCAGTTGAGCGAGCACATCGCGCTCGCCGTGCAGCAGACCCAGCTCTACGACGCCCTGCAGAATTCCTACGAAGACCTGCACCGGACTCAACAGGCGGTGCTGCAACAGGAGCGGTTGCGCGCGCTTGGGCAGATGGCCAGTGGCATCGCGCACGACATCAACAACGCGATTTCACCGATCTCGCTGTACACCGACTCACTACTCGAGCGGGAGGCGAATTTGAGCGCCACGGGCCGCGGACAACTCGAAACGATTCAGCGGGCCATCCATGATGTCGCGGCGACGGTGGCGCGCATGCGCGAGTTCTATCGCGGACGCGAGCCGCAGATGACCCTCGCTCGCGTGCGCCTGAACGAGCTCGTGCCGCAGGTGGTCGATCTCACGCGGGCGCGCTGGAACGACATGCCGCAGCAACGCGGCATCGTGATCGACATCAGGACCGAGCTGGCTTCGGACCTGCCCATCATCATGGGAGCGGAGGGCGAGATTCGTGAGGCGCTCACCAACCTCGTGTTCAATGCGGTCGATGCCATGCCGGAAGGTGGAACGCTGACCCTGCGCACGCGCGCCGCCGACTCGGGCGTGGTGCAGGTGGAAGTCGCCGATTCGGGCGTGGGTATGGACGAGTCCGCCAGAAGTCGTTGTCTCGAACCGTTCTTCACCACCAAGGGCGAGCGCGGAACGGGTCTCGGCCTCGCCATGGTTTACGGCATGGTGCAGAGACACAGCGCGGAGATCGAAATCGAAAGCGCGTTGGGTCGCGGTACTACCGCGCGTTTGAGTTTCGCGATGGCCGCCACGTCTGTGGTGAAGGATCCAACGGCGTCGCTGGCCGCAGTGCCGTCGGGCTTGCGCATCCTGCTGGTGGACGACGACCCGGTTTTGCTCAAATCGCTGAGCGACACGCTGCAGGACGATGGTCACTCGATCACGATAGCGACCGGCGGGCGCGAAGGCATTGCCATGTTCCGCGAGGCGAGCGAGAGCCAGCGGGCATTTTCCGTGGTGATCACCGACCTCGGCATGCCCTACAGCGATGGGCGCCAGGTTGCCGAAGCGATCAAGAAAATATCGGCGTCGACACCCGTGATCCTGCTCACCGGCTGGGGGCAGCGCCTTCAGGCCGAAGGCGACGTCCCCACTCATGTCGACCTGGTGCTGGCCAAGCCGCCCAAATTGCGCGAGCTGCGCGGGGCGCTGGCGCGTTGCTGCCCGCCGAATACCTGATGCAGTTCTAGCCACCCATCGTCGGCATGGCTTCCTTGCGGTAGCCGGCGGGAACGTCGAACGTGGAAGCCGGCATCGATTCCTCCGACCACGACTTCAACACCTCTTCGACCGTGCGCGGTTTGCCGGCGTCATCGAAGTGGCGCGTGCGTACCGGGTAGCCATTGATGGCATTGCGCGCCTTGGAGGAATCGCCGGCGCCAGGGACGGACTTGGCAAGACCGTCAAACGCCTCGGCCAGCTCCTTGAACGTCTTCTGCAGGTCTTCCTTGCCGGGAAGCGAGGTGAACGGAACGACGCAGAGTTCCTCACTCGGCTTGCCGTTCTTGAGCAGGCTCCACAGACGGCAGCGCCGGCCTTCCACGGTGTCCGTCTTGCCCGTGTCTTTCGAATCGTAGATGTCCTTCCTGCCGTTACCCAAGCCTTGCATGTTAGGCCCCATCATCTTTTCCATCTGCGCGCGCTGCTCGGGCGGCATGCTCTTCAATTGTTCCTGCATCTCGGCCATCTGCGCGCCAGCCTGGTTCATCGTGCGCTGCATCGCCGCCTTGTCCACCTGGCTATAGGTCTTCCGCTGGTCGTCGATGAGGTAGAGGGTGGCGTTCTTGAGAATCATGGCTCCGGTTTTGTCGTTCGTGGCGCGCACCTTGCCGCCCTGGACCTGCACGACTTGCGTTGCGCCAGTCGGAGCCTGCGATTTGATGTCGCGCGTGATGGTTTCGAAGCGCACGCCGGCCAGAGCCGTGGTGCCGAGAAACAGTGCGCCGGCGGCGAAGAAGATTGTTTTCATGTGTTCTCCTGGCGCCCTGTTTACAGGACTTCACGCGCGGTCGGTACCCCTGTTCATGGGTAGTGATCCTGCGTAACTAACAAGGTCGCGGTCGGCAGCTGTGGTAGGTTCGCTGCATGCCAATCCTGCTTCCCTTTGCCGCCTCGCTGGTCACCCTGCTCGCCGACCCTTATGGCGGGATCGACATGGCGATCATCCAGAAATGGACCGATGCCAAGGTCATCAAGTACCACGCGGAGGGCGTGCACAAAGGACGCGAGTCCGTGGTATTCGGCGACTACGAGGGCAAGGCCGACGTGATCGATCGCGTCACTGTCGAATTCACCTGGGACAACAAGAAACGGAAAATGATCGGGCCGGTCACCGTCATCGACAGCCCCTCCACGGTCACCAACCTGAAATCGGATGGCACCAATTGCGGCCCGCCGACATTGAAAGGCGCCTACGAACAGTTTCAGCTCGTCTCGCAGAAGCAGGTCATGCCCGATCAGGTCCAGCTCACCGGTACGCGCACGTTTCCGCCGGCGATGGTCTCTAACTACCCGGGCGGATGTTCCATGCGGGCGATTCCGGGCGGTCAGGAAGAAGCATTGCTCTGGGTGACGGGCGCCTCTGCGGAAGCGCTCGGCATGCCGATCGTGGCCAACGGGCCCATTGTCGTTGCCGCCGACCGGAAGAGCTTCTCCATCAAGGCAGCCGGCAACTGGGTGTGGACCTACACGCCTGCGCTTGCGCAGTAAACGTCACGAAGTCGTGCGCGCCGGCAACACCCGGCTGTTGCGCAGCAACCCCGCCGAGATCAGCGACACCAGCACGCCGACGGGGAACATTTCGATGAACGTCATCGGCAGGCGGTACCACGGGTTCGCATACATCGTCGCGAAGGACTCGGCGTCCGCGATGGCCTGGCTGAGCTCCGCGGGCGTCGGGTGCCGGGCCTTGGCGGATTCGATCATGAGGTTTTTGTAGAAAGGGACGAAGTCGAAACTGCTGAACGCGCTCGAAATCTCCCAGGCGATGACATAGATGACGCTGGCGATGGCACTGATGCCCACGCCCACGCCGAACGCGGGCAGGAACTTGATGGCGCCCCCCAGCACTTTGTCGCGGTAATGCTTCACGCCGAGGAACACGGCGGTGAGCGCCACCAGCATGATGAGGTAGCTCAGCAGCATGCCGGCGAGCGGCATCTCGCCGGGCTTCGCGGTCAGCATGCGCCAGACCATGGGCGTGGCGACGATGAGGCCGGCAAGAAGACCATAGCGTGCGATCAGAAAAATCATGGGGCACCTGCAGTAAGTGAGTGTCCGCGCATCAGATGCGCTGAGCGAGGTGGCCGGCAATCATTCGAAAGGGTGATTTGACGGAAATCGGCGGCGAGATCATCGAATCATCCCGAGTTCGCGCGCACGCGAGATGGCTTCGGTGCGGCGCCGGGCCGCGAGCTTCCCGAGCAACTTCGCCACGTGCGTCTTGATGGTGTTCGGCGAGACGCTGAGCGCGCGGGCGATTTCCTTGTTCGAGCGGCCCGTCGCCAGCAGTTGCAAAACCTCGAGTTCACGTTCGCTGACGCCGAGGGTTGCCTGCACATCGACGTTGGGCTCGAATGGTGCGGGAGGCGCCTTGCGGAACAGGCGCGCTCCCGCCCAGACGCCGATGCCGAGAAACGCGACAGCGACCAGTGCGACGTACGCTTCGGCCGCATGCGTGCGCACCAGGAATTGATATTCCAGCCACTGCAGGCCGAGGGCCCCGCCCGCGAGCAGCGCTCCATATATAAGAGTGGTCCGCCACATGGGGCGGAAGTTTGCATCAATCCGGCGGTTTGCGCCCGACGCCGAATTCGTACACGAGACGGCCGCCCATCCAGGCGCCGGCTGCCATGACGGCAAACCCGATGGCGGTCAGGACGAAGGCGGCAACCGGCGCCGGCGAAGGCGGTGGGTACCCGCGCAGCGCCAGACCAGACAGAAAGATCAGCCACGCCGCACCCATCACCATCATGTGCGACACGGCGGTATCTCGCGCCGGTGAGCCCTTCGCCAGCTTGGCGAAATCGAGAATGCCGGCGAGCATGGCAATGAATCCGGACAAACAACCCAGAGCGCTGGCGCCGTAGGCGATCCCGGCGGGCGCGACGCCGCTAACAAACATGCCGGCGACGTCCGCACCGAGCGCGCAGGTCCAGAGCGCGATCGGAAAGTGCACCAGCATGGGATGCAGCGGATGGCCCGCGAGGCGCATGCGCGCGCTATCCGCTGATCAGTACGAACTCGGCCGCCACCAGCAACACGAATCCAGCCACCGCGAGAAGTGCGTGCCCCACCACCAGGCCAGTGGGCAGTGCGCGGCCGCGCAGATGAAAGCTCAACAGCACAAAACCACCGAGCGCCGCTGCCACCAGCAGGCCGAGCGCGATTCCGGAATTTCCGCCGAACCCCACCTTGAATCCCGCGAGCAGAAGTACCACCAGGCCGGACGCAGCGAACAGCCCATGAAGCACCGCCAGCACCGGCCGGGGCGGTGTCTTGCCGCGGAAATGCATGACAGCCATGGTGAGCCCGGCGAGCGCAGCCACTGCGAACAACAGAATGGATAGACGGTACATCGCGGACTCTCCTCGTAACTGCTGAGGAAAATGCAGCGCTCAGGTGAAATGTTCCCGTCGCGGGCGGTGTATTCCTACGCGGTGGCGCGCTGTTCGCTCCTCCCTGCGCTGGTGCGCCGCTCCTATCATGTTAGCCGCAATCGGGTGGTTTTCGAACATGGCCGTGGTGCGTATGCGCGCGCCGCGCAAGGAGTTCTGCATGACCCTCAATCCACTCGTGCGCGCTGCATTGCCGTGCGCATTCGTGTTCACCGTCGCACTCATTGCCTGCACTTCAGTGGGCCCCACCGACGTGGGGCCAGTTGCGTCGCCGGCGGCAAGCGTCGGTCCCAGTCCCACGCTTCCGGAAGCCGAAAAGAAGCTGATTCCCACGGTGCAGATCGCCGAGGCGAAGGGCTGGCCGCCGGGAATGAAACCGACGCCGGCGACTGAGCTTGCGGTAAATGCATTCGCGACCGGGCTCACGCACCCGCGCTGGATCTATGTGCTGCCCAATGGCGATGTGCTGGTGGCGGAAACCAATGCGCCAGAGCGGCCCGATGACGGCAAGGGCCTCAAGGGCAAGGTCATGAAGAACATGAT
>JBDTSV010000037.1:0-18429 GCA_039930985.1 Pseudomonadota bacterium | reverse complement strand
GCCGCCGGCAGCAGGTCGGCGGCATCGGCGGCTTCGATCCCCATGCCGCCGGGGCGCGCCTTGACGCGCCGGCAGTGATCGATGAAACAGTTGTGGGCCAGCGTAAACAGGAACGTGCGGAATTTCGCGCGCGGTTCGTAGCGGGCGCGATTGACGATGACGCGGCTCCAGACTTCCTGGAAGAGATCGTTGGCAATTTCGCCGTCACGCGCCTGGCGCATGAGATAGCGATACAGCGCGCCACGATGGCGTGCGTAGAGGGTCTCGAAGGCGCGCATCTCGCCGCGCGCGTAGGCGAGCATCAGGTGCGCGTCTTCGTCATCACTCACGACCGCGACTCTACGCGCGACGCCAGCGCGCGCGAAGCGCGGGGATTCATCGGGAGTAGTGAGACCGTCCATCGTGATGGTGGCCGCGTTCACGGCTGTCTTGGCTCCTCGTCGACGATGGGAATCACGGTCATCGCGTACAGCTCGCGTTGCGGCGTGATGTTCGGAAGCGCACCCGGTGCGCGGATGCAGGTGGCGACGCTCGCCCGCTGCTTCGGCGCCTCTTCGCGCACCCAACTGGCAGCCAGCGCGCCATGCGCGACAATGATTCCCACTACAAACAGCAACTTAGCGCCCATGTTCGCTCCCGGTAAGCGGAATGCCGTCACCAGGATTGCAACGCATCAGAAATATCTTTCGGGTTAGGGCTTGCGCCTGAGTTGGTGTTGTAGTTATATATAACACCAACACGTAGGGCGAATCGCAAAGGGCGAGGCGCCACGAAACCGAAGAGAGGAGACGATCATGAGCACCCTGAACCTGAAATCAGTTGCGAGCGCCGTTGCGGCACTGGCCCTGACCTTGATGATGAGCTGGACCTTCGTGGATGCCACGAGCCTGGCGAACCTGCAGCGGCAGTCCCACCACGGCTTTCTGGCCGCTGTCAGTGCGCTGGTACGCTAGGGTCACTGGAGCACTCTGATGGACCCGCAGTGGGACGACAGCCAGCCGATCTACAGACAGCTGCGCGATCGAGTGGTGGCGATGATCCTCGAGGGCGTCCTCAAAGAGGGTGATCCGCTGCCGTCGGTGCGCGCCGTTGCGGCCGAATTTCGTCTCAACCCGCTCACCGTTCTCAAGGGCTACCAGCAGCTCACCGATGAGGGGTTGGTCGAGAAGAAGCGCGGGCGCGGCATGTTCGTCAATGAAGGAGCGCGCCAAGCGCTCATGAAAGACGAACGTACCTACTTCCTCGAGACGGACTGGCCGAAGATTTACGCGACGATCTCGCGGCTCGGCTTCACCACCGACGAACTCATGAAACATGGCGCCAAATCGGTACCGGCTTCCCAGCCGTTCCCGACCCAGGCCAAAACAGGTCAAGAAGATGACAGCAATAATTGAAGCTCGCGGACTCACCAAGAGCTACGGCAGCACGCCGGTAGTCCGTGGTATCGACCTCAACGTCGAAGCAGGGCGCATCGTTGGCCTCATCGGCCCGAACGGCGCCGGCAAGACCACGGTGATCAAAGCCATCCTCGGCCTCACTTCTTTCCAGGGTGAGCTCAAGGTACTCGGGATGGATCCACGCACCGAGCGCGATGCCCTCATGAAAGAGGTGTGCTTCATTGCCGACGTCGCGGTGTTGCCGCGCTGGCTCAAGGTTTCGCAGGCCGTCGACTTCGTCGCCGGCGTACATCCGCGCTTCGATCGCAAGCGCGCCCTGGAATTCCTCGCCAAGACCGACATCAAGATGGACAGCCGCGTCCGCCAGCTTTCGAAGGGCATGGTCACCCAGCTCCACCTGGCGCTGATTCTCGCCATCGACGCGAAGTTGCTGGTGCTCGACGAGCCCACGCTCGGCCTGGACCTGCTGTTCCGGCGCTCGTTCTACGACAACCTGTTGAATGACTACTTCAACAAGGAACGCACCATTCTCGTGACTACCCATCAGGTCGAGGAAATCGAAAACATCCTCACCGACGTGCTATTCATCGAACGAGGAAAGATCGTGCTGAATTCGCCCATGGAAAGCCTGGCCGAACGCTACATGCAGCTGATTCCCGCAGCCGGCAACGTCGACCGGGCGCGGGCACTCAAACCGTTCTGGGAGCGCGAAATCTTCGGGCGTGTCGCCATGCTGTTCGATGGCCGCAACCCGCAGGAGCTCGCCGCGCTTGGCGAAACCCGCGCGCCCTCGGTCGCGGATCTGTTCGTGGCGATGATGCAGCCCATCGGCACAGCCCAGTCGCCCTCGAAGGAGGCCGCATGAATAACATTCTCTGGCTTATTCGCCGCGAAATCTGGGAAAACCGGTCGCTGTGGATCGCTCCGCTGGTGCTCGGTGGCGTCCTGCTGATCACCGCGGCCTTCGGCGGCATGCACATCGGTGGCAACAACGGCTTCAGTTTTGGATTCAATGCGGATTCGACCAGTGAAGCCGAGGTGCGCCACGCCATCGCCGGGGGGCCACTCGACAAGAGGCAGTTCATCTACGCCGCGACGCTCTCGGGATTCACCGTGGTCCAGCTGCTCATCATGAGCATCGTGCTGTTCTTCTATCTACTCGACACGCTGCTAGCCGAGCGGAAAGACCGCAGCATCCTGTTCTGGAAGTCGCTGCCGGTGTCCGATACCGAGGTGGTGGCCTCCAAGCTGGCCACTGCCATCGTCGTCGTGCCGCTGTTCGTACTCACGGTCAGCGCCGTTCTGCACGTGTTGTTTGGAATGGTCTGGTGGGTCCGCTTCCACAATTCGCCGCTCGGCGGACTGCTCATGTCGTGGGACACGGTTACCTGGCTGAATGTGCAGGCGTCATTCCTGTTGTTCATCGCCGTCGGCATCCTCTGGTATCTGCCGCTCATGACCTATCTCATGCTCGTCTCGGTCTGGGCTCGCCGCAATGCGTTCCTCTGGGCGGTGTTGCCGCCGCTGTCGATCCTGCTGATCGAGGCCATCATCAGTCAGTCGCACTACTTCGCTGATTTCCTCGGCCGCCGGTTGGTGGGCCTGTTCCAGCTCTTTGACCTGGAGTCGCAGCTCGGCAAGGGCCATGAAAGGCTGCCGGCGCTGGGCGATACCCTTGCGCTCATCTCGAATCCGCTCAGCAGCCAGGAAACCTGGTTTGGGGTCCTCGCGGCTGCCGCAATGTTCGTGGTGATCGTTCGCATCCGCCGCATGCGCGACGACAGCTGAGGGGCCCGATGCTGGCGGTCCGCGGGTTACACTCGCGGCCGCCATGCATCTAAGCGCCCAGCGTGACGGCAACAATCTCCAAGTCGAACTAGCGGGTAGCTGGCGCGGCGCTGAACTGCCCGCCATTGAGGCCGAGCTCGCGGCGTTGTCCTTTGACGGCGCCCGCGTGGTCCGCGTCACCGTTCCTGAGTCGCTCGAGCTCGATCTCGCCGGGGCCTGGGCGCTGCGCAACTGGCTGCTGGCGGCGGAGACGGCCGGCGTCGAAGTCCAATTCACGGGGCCGCGGCCCGGCCAGCTCGAACTCATCGATTCGACTTTGGCGGGCAAAGTTCACGCGTCGCCACCGTCGTCGTCGGAACCGAGCTTCGAGCCGGTGAGCGCGCTTGGCCGGAATGTGACGCGCCGGGTGCAGGCTTTCATGTTCTCGCTCGATTTCATCGGGCGCGCGACGATGACGTTCCTCAAAGCGTGCACGAGCTGGCGCCGGCTTCGGCCGGCATCCATCGCCCGGCATGTCTACGAAACCGGCATCACCGCCATCCCCATCGTTTCGCTGATCGCGTTCCTCATCACGCTGATCATCGCCTACATCGCCGCGCAGCAGGCGCGTGAGTACGGCGCGGAAATCTTCGTGGTCGATATCGTCACGGTCGGCGTGCTGCGCGAACTCGGCGTCCTGCTCACCGCCATTATTGTTGCTGGACGCTCAGGCAGCGCATTCGCCGCCGAGATAGGCGCGATGAAACTCAACGAAGAGGTGGATGCGCTTCATGCGATCGGCGTCGAGCCGCACGAAGTCCTCATACTCCCGCGCGTGATCGGCCTGGTCATCGCCATGCCGTTGCTCGCGGTCATCGCCGATTTCATCGGGCTCACGGGCGGCGCGCTGTTGTGCAAATGGCTGCTCGACATGCCGCTGGTGCTGTATCTGGAGCGGGTGCAGGATGCCATCGCGCCCACCACGTTCTGGGTGGGCATCATCAAGGCGCCGGTGTTCGGACTGTTGATCGCGCTGTCCGGCACGTACCGTGGTCTGCAAGTGCGCGACTCCTCGCGTGAGCTCGGCCGCCTGACTACCGTGGCTGTGGTGCAGTCCATCTTCCTCGTGATCTTCGCTAACGCGATGTTCGCGATCGCCTTCTGGCAGCTGGACATCTGATGGCCGAACCTCTCATTGAAGTCCGCGGCCTGGTGAACCGTTTCGGTGCCCAAGTGGTGCACGACCATCTCGACATGACCGTCGAGAGGGGCGAGGTGTTCGGCATCGTCGGCGGATCTGGATCGGGTAAATCCGTGCTGCTGCGTTCCATCCTCGGCCTGCAACGGCCCCAGGCCGGTGCGGTGACGATGATGGGCCGCGACCTCACCCGGCTTTCCACGGCCGAACTCAAGGTAATCAAGGCGGCCTACGGGGTCACCTTCCAGCAGGGCGCGCTGTTCTCGTCGCTCACGGTGCTGCAAAACGTGCAGCTGCCGATGCTCGAGCATCTGCAGCTGTCGCCGCGCGCGCTCGATGAGCTCGCGTTGCTGAAGATTCGCCTGGTCGGCCTCGCCGACGAGGCGGCGCGCAAATTTCCCGCGCAGCTCTCCGGCGGCATGATCAAGCGCGCTGCGCTGGCGCGCGCCTTGGCGCTCGATCCGAAGCTGCTCATGCTCGATGAGCCTACCGCCGGCCTCGATCCCATCAGCGCCGCCGCCTTCGACGAACTGCTCATGGACCTGCGCCACCAGCTGGGGCTCACCGTCATCATGATCACGCACGATCTCGACACCATCTTCAGAACCTGCAATCGTGTCGGGGTGATTATCGACCGCAAGATGACCAGCGATACCCTCGAGGGCATCACGCGCAATCCACACCCGTGGATCCAGGCATATTTCCACGGAGAGCGCGCCATTCGGTTCGGCAAGGAAAAAGAACGATAATGGAACGGGAGGCTAACTACACCGCCGTGGGCGCTTTCGTGCTGCTCATCGCCACCATGGCAGCCCTGTTCGTGTACTGGTACGCGGGCAGCGGTGACGCGCGCGACTACCGGCGTTTCGAGATCTACTTCCAGGGCAGCGTCTCGGGGCTCAACCGCGGCAGTACGGTGCGTTACCTCGGTGTCGATGTCGGCCGCGTGATTGCCATCCGCATCGACGCGCGCGCCTCGGACCGCGTGCAGGTCATCGCCGACATCGATTCGAGCACGCCGATCTCCAAGGACACGCTCGCATCGCTGTCGATGCAAGGCGTCACCGGGTTGCTATATATCGACCTGCTGGCAAATGCCAGCACGAAGAGAGTCATGGCTTCGGTTCCAAGCGAAAAGTACCCGGTCATCGACACGGTGCAGTCCAATTTCGACCGGCTGCTGGCGAGCCTTCCCGATCTCGTCGGCCGCGCCACCGTAGTGGTGGACCGCGCGGCGCGCGTGCTGTCGGATGAAAACATCAAATCCTTCGCCGAGACCATGCAAAACATAGAAATGAGCTCGAGCACCTTGCCGGGCGCAATGCGCGATGCGGCGGTGGTCATTGCCGACCTCAAGGCGACGCTGGCTGACGTGCGCGTCGCGGCGGCCGGCGCCCGCCAGTTCATCGACACCTCGGCACCGAATCTGACCGTGGCTTCCGAACGCATCCGCGCCATTTCCGAAAACCTCGCCAAGACCACGGCGAATCTGGATCGACTAATGGCCGAGCACCGCGAAGATCTAGGCTTGTTCCTGCGTGACAGCCTGCCGGAGATCGAGCGGCTCCTGCGCGACAGCCGGACTGCCGCGCAGGAGTTCCGTGAGTTGTCGCGCAGCCTGAAGGCCGACCCGTCGCAGCTTTTATACGAGCCGAGCTACCGCGGCGTGGAGATTCCGCGATGACGACGCGCCGGTTGCCACTCTTCCTGGGTCCAATCTTGTTAGGTGCGCTGGCCTCGACCGGCTGCGGAGGCGTGTTCGACAGCACCCTGCCGGCGCCGCAATCCTATGTGCTGCGGCTGCCGCCAGCCGTTGGCCCAGCCGCCGCGGCCACGGTCGGCAGCGTGTTGCTGCAGCGGCCCGAAGCGGGGCCGGGGCTCGAATCGGAACGCATTGCCCTGCTGCGCAGCGACCAGCGTTTCGACTTCTACGCCGCCAGCCGCTGGGCGGCGCCGGCGCCCGACGTCGTCGAGAGCGTGATGGTCGATGCGCTGCGTGCCACCGGCGCGTTCTCTGCCGTGTTCGATGATTCCGCGCCGTTCTCGCCGCGATACAGCCTGCGCTGCGCGCTGCGGCGTTTCGAGGCGGACTACACGAAGAACGTGAGCGTTCCCACCGTCCAGGTGGCGCTCGATTGCACGCTCGGCAAGCATCGCGAGCGCGAATTGCTCGCGAGCTTCACGGCGCAGGGATCGGCGGCGGCCAGCGAGGATCGGCTCAACGCCGTGGTGGCGGCCTTCGAATCCGCAACCGCCACGGCCATGACGGAGCTGGGCCGTGCCGTGTCTGCGGCCGTTGCCAATGAAAAGCCGGTCGGTGAGAGGCCAGCCGGCGAGAGGTCGGCTTCAGAAAGTAGATAGCCCGGTGGCTTCCATGAGGCGGTACAGCCAGTAACTTCCCTGCGAGGGGTCGGCGTACGCGCCGAACTCCGCGGTGTATTCGAGCTCGGGCGGGCCGCGATTGGTCCACAGCGACTCGAACCACGCGCCGATCTGCGCGGCGACTTCCGCGTTCAGCGGCACGCTCGCGGCGACATTGGCCTCGAGATTGAAATTTTCCAGGTTGCGCCGCGTGAGATTCGCCGAGCCCAGCGTGAACCAGAATTCCGTGGCGGTACGCATGGCAACCAGCTTGCTGTGGAACTGCTCGCCATGCGTGCGGAACCAGCGAATCTTGATGGCGCCGTCGGAGGCCGCCGCGAGCTCGGTGGCCACCGAGCGGTTTGGAATGCCGTTCTTGGTCCGGCCGAAGGCATCCTTGTTGGGATCGAGGATCACGCGCACCGTCACACCACGTCTGGCGGCGGCCAGCAGCGCCCGGATCACGTTGCGCTCGGATAGATAGAACATCGCAATGTCGATGCTGTCGCCGGCGCGCGCGCCGGCGAAGTTGCGCACCAGCGCTGCGGCGATTTCGCCTTCCGTGAGCACCTGCACGCGAGCCGTGGTGTCGGGTGACGCGGCTGCGCTCGCCGGCACCTGCGGTGGCTGCCAGCTGCGGACCCAGCCGGCGCCGGCCGCCAGCGCGAGTTCACTGTCGAGCAGGGGCGCAAGGGCCGCACCGCTCAGCTGCAAGCCGACATTTGAGTGCATGCTGCTCGCGTCGTGCGGGTTCGCCGAGGTGACGATGCCCGCCATGCCGCCCTTGCCGTCGTCGCCGATGATCACCTTGCGATGATCGGCCTTGAAGTTGAGCAGCCGCGCCCAGGCGCCGAAGGACACCCGGTCAGGACCGGCATCGAGCGGATTCGACAGGACGGGCTCGCCCGCACCATCGCCCGACCACCACTTCATGGTCAGGCGCCAGAACGCCGAGTAGATGGCGTTGGAGTCGCGCAGCGCGTCGAGGTCGGGTGTCACCACCTCGATTCCCGCGCCGCGCAATTGCGCGAAGTCGCGCGACGGCAGGCCGCCGTAGACGTCGTTGATGGGATCGGCGATCACCAGGATGTGCATCTGCGGCTGCGCCCGCTTGCGCGCCAGCAGCGCATCGCGCAGCTCGATGGACAGCTCGCGATGAGGCTTTGCGCCGATCGTGGCGCCGCGCTGGCTGTTGAACAGGAAGAAGTCGAGAACCAGGTATTCGCGCGCCTCGCCGATCATGGCGAACACCGCATCGAAGATCTGTTGCCGCGACACCGGTGCTCCGAATGCATCGGCGCCGGTGACATCACTGAGAAACCGCAATTGCGCGAGCGGCGTGTCGACGATGGCGCCGCGTACGCCGACGCCGTCGGGCAGCGGCTTGAAGAGATTCCAGAGTGCGACCACTGACCAGAGAGCCAGAAATCCGTAGACAAACAGCCGGCCCAGGCGCCGCTTTTGTCGCGGCGCGGGTGGCGGGGGAGACGTATCGATCAGTGTGCCGTCAGGCTCTTCAGCCATTCAGCGATTCTAGCCGCTCCGACAGCTCCAGCCAGCGTGTCTCCAATTGCTCTACTTCGCGGATGAGAGCTGCGTGGCGTTCCGTGACCTTGCGTGCGTGCGCGGCGTCACGGGTGTAGTCGACGCCGGCAAGGTCTTTTTCCAGCCTGGCTCGTTCCTGTCCTAGTTTGTCCAGGGATGTCTCGATGGTCTTGATCTCCTGGCGCTTCGGGGCCGAATCCTTGCGCGCCTCCCCGTCCTTGCGCCGCTTGCCGCCCTTGTCGGCGTCGCTGCGCGCTTTGGGCGCGGCCGGGGTGGCGGCGGCACTGCCGCGCTTCTCCAGCCAGTTGGAATAGTCCTCGAGATCACCTTCGAAATCGGTGACCGCGCCATCGGCGACCAGCCAGAACTGGTCGCAGACGCTGCGCAGCAGGCCGCGATCGTGCGATACGACGATGACCGCGCCGGCGAAGTCCTGCAGCGCGGTGATCAGCGAGTGACGCATCTCGAAATCGAGATGGTTGGTGGGCTCGTCGAGCAGCAGCAGGTTGGGGCGCTCAGCCACCAGGATCGCCAACGCGAGCCGCGCGCGCTCACCACCCGAAAAATGCACCACGGGCTCGAATACACGGTCGCCGCGGAAACCGAAGCCGCCGAGGTGGTTGCGGCGGCGCTGTTCGTCCCACTGATTGCGCGCACCGATCTCGTCGATGCGGTTGGTGAGGGCTATCAAGGCGGTGTCGCGCGCATCGAGGCGGTCGACTTCGAGCTGCGCGAAGTTGCCGACGATGAGGTCCGGGGAGGCGACGCGTTCGCCGCCGCTCGGTGGCAGGGCGCCCGAGATCAGCTTCATCAGGGTGGACTTGCCGGCGCCGTTGCGCCCGAGGATGCCGATGCGTTCGCCCGGGTTCACCGAGCGGCCAACGCGCGAGATCACCGTGCGCGCACCGTAGCCAGCCGAGGCGCCATCGAGCGTGACCAGCGGCTGCGGTAGTTTGTTCGCCGCGGCAAACTCCCATTCGAAAGTGTCGAGCTCCTGATAGGTGGTGATGGTCTCGAGCTTGGACAGTGCCTTGATGCGGCTCTGCACCTGGCGCGCCTTGCTCGCCTTCGCGCGGAAGCGATCGATGAAGGAATGCAGCCGCGCTGTCTCGCGCTGCTGCCGGGCGGCCATGGCCGCCGACTGCTGGATGCTGGCGGCGTGCTGGCGCTGGAAGTCGGTGTAGTTGCCGGTCCAGTGCGTGAGCTGGCCGCTTTCGAGATTTACGATGCGATTGACGATGTCATCGAGGAATTCCCGATCGTGCGAGACCAGCAGCAGCGTGCCGGCGAAACTCTGCAGCCAGTGCTCCAGCCACAACACCGCGTCGAGATCCAGGTGGTTGGTGGGCTCGTCGAGCATGAGCACGTCGGCGCGCGACATCAGCGCACGCGCCATGTTGGCGCGCATCTGCAATCCGCCCGAGAGTTCCTTGACCTTGCGCTCGATGTCGCCCGGCTCGAAACCCAGACCGTCGGCGAGCTCCGCGGCTCGCGCGGCCGCGGTGTAGCCGCCGGCCAGCTCGTAGTCGCCTAACAGGTGCGCCTCTTTCATGCCGTCGTCGTCGGCGCGTGCCTTGTCGAGCTCCGCCTCGATGGCCATGAGACGCGAATCGCCGCTGCGTACGTACTCGAGCACGGTCGCCTCGGTTCTCGGCAACTCCTGCGACACGGAGACGAAGTTGAGCTTTCCGGGCACCGAGTAGTCGCCGGAGTCGGCACCGAGGTCGCCGCGCAACAATGCGAGCAGGCTCGACTTGCCACATCCGTTGCGCCCGACGATGCCAATCTTGTCGCCGCGGAAAATGGTGAGATTCGCGCGGTCGAAAAGCACTGCGGCGCCTCTTCGCAGGCGCAATTCCCTGAGCTCAAGCATTTATGGGTTCCAGCATGGGGTGGCGGATTCTACTGATGCCGTGAAGGGATTGGCGGGAATCGACGCCGCTAACCCGTGGCGCTGCGGCGTGACGTTCATGTTCGGGTACGCAAGCTGCGTGCGCGCTGGAGATGTCAAATGAAGCCCCCGAATCGGGTCGTGTTGTTGATCGCTGGCTGTCTGTTTGCCGCCGCCGCGATCGCGCACGCACCATCACCGGTCAGCGTCGAAATCGTCGGCCCTGACGGCCAGACCTTCCGGGAGTTTCCACTGAGCACGAGCGACGGCGCGGTGCGGTCCTACCTGCAGGCGGAGAAGGGCGCGCGCTACGGTGTGCGCGTGCGCAACACGACGGGCGAGCGGCTCGGGCTCGTCATCGCAGTCGACGGACGCAACATCATCAACGGCAGGAAATCGGATCTGGCGCACTCCGAGCCGATGTATGTGCTCGATGCCTGGGGCTCGCAGGACTACGCCGGGTGGCGCGCCAACCTCGACGCCATCAACGAGTTTTATTTCACCGACTGGAGCGACTCATACGCGGAGGCATTCAGTGACCGGTCCGCGCGTGGTGTCATCGCGGTCGCCGTGTATCGCGAGGTGCCGCCACCACCACCGGTCTATCAACCTTACGAAGAAGACGGGCGAAACCGTTCGAACGATGCGCCGGCGGCGGGCTCCGCGCCGCGATCAGCGCGCGCCGATTCGGCGGCGGAAAAATCCGCCGGCACCGGCTATGGTGAGCGGCGCGTCGACCGTGCCCACGAGGTGGAGTTCGTGGCCAATGCAAACCCGGACAGCCGCCATTTCATCAAGTACGAGTGGCGTGACGCGCTGTGCCGCAAACATATACTGGAATGTGGCGAGAAGAACCGATTCTGGGATGAATCCACACTGGGCTTCGCGCCTCCGCCTCCGCGCCGGCGCTAACTAAGGGAGTAGATGGAAATGAAAACAGGTCGTCCGTGGGCGTTGGCGCTCCTGCTATTGCTACCGGCGCTGGCGCCGGCCGCCGACGAAACACCGGCCGCAAGCGAGTCTTCCAGGCGCGCCGGTAGCGCTGGGTCCATCGACATCAATGAAATCATCGCCAGGGTTGCCAAGCGGACCGGCAAGCAGTTCATCGTGGATCCGCGCGTGCGCGGCGAGGTCCCGCTCACCGGCCTCGACCTCGATCGCGTGGACTACGCGAGACTGCTGGCCATCCTGAACGTCGAGACCTACGTGGCCTACGAATCCGGCGGTGTGGTGCGGGTGGTGCCGGACTCGAACGCGCGGCAGCTCCCCATTCCGGTGACGACTGAAGTTCCGGCCAAGGCGCTCGACGACGAACTGGTTACCCTGATCATCACCGCGAAGAACGCCTGCGCCGCGCAGCTCGTTCCGGTCGTACGGCCGCTCATGCCGCAAAGCGCGCATCTCGCAGCTTTGCCTCAGGCAAACACGCTGCTGATCTCCGACCGCGCGGGTAACGCGCGCCGCATCGTCGACCTGATCGAGCGGCTCGACCAGGCGGCGCCTCCCGGCCAGAAGTGCTCCCTTGAATCCTTCGGCACCAAAAGCGAGGCGAAGTAGGTTCGTGGGCGCGGCCAACTAGTTAGCCGGCGCGCGGCTCACCGAGAACGCCGGGAAGTCAGACCAGGCATCCCCGCCGTTCACACGCCGCGTGGTTTGGCGATTTTCTCGGGGCTGGCCGATTGCGCGATGAGGCCGGCGAAAGCCGGGCCCGTTTCCTGCTGGCGGGCCAGCAGCAGGCGCAGCTCTTCGAGCGTCACTGGCTCGCCGAACAGCTTGCCCTGGCCGAAACCGCAGTGGTGCCGACGCAGGAAATTCAGATGGCCCACCGTCTCCACGCCCTCGGCGATGACATTCATCTTGAGACTGCGGCCCATTTCGATGACCGTGCGCACGATGGTGGCGTCGCTTTCGTCATCGTCGACGTCACGCACGAACGACTGGTCGATCTTGAGCGTGCCGATCGGGAACTGTTGCAGCGCCGACAGCGACGAGTAACCCGTGCCGAAATCGTCGATGGATAGATGCAGGCCCATGGCGTACAGCTCGTCGAGCAGATGCAACGTGCGCTTGGAATCCGCCATCAACGTGGTCTCGGTGATTTCGAGCTCGAAGCAGGTCGGCGAAACACCGTGCTTACGGAACACCGAGCGGAATCGAAGAATGAAACTCGCCTGGCGCAACTGTTTGAGCGAAAGATTCAGCGAGATGCGGCCCGGCGTGGGCACCGTCTGCTGCAGGTCGCGATAGTCCTGGCAGACACGGTTCAACACCCACTCGCCGACTTCGAGGATGAGATTGGTCTCTTCGGCGAGCGGAATGAAATGTGAAGGCGGAATGTCGCCATGGCCCGGCAGGCGCCAGCGCAGCAGCGCCTCGGCGCCGACGATGCGGCCGTCACGCAGGTCCACCTTGGGCTGGTAGTGCATGAGAAATTCGTCACGCTCGAGCGAGCGCCTCAACTTGCTCTTCAGCATCAGCCGCTCGACCGCGGCAGCGTTCATCTCGGGCGAATAGAACGCGAAGGAATTTCCACCGTTCTGCTTGGAGTGATACATCGCCGCGTCGGCGTTGCGGATCAGGTCTATCACGTTGTCGGCGTCGCGCGAACAAAAGGCGACGCCGATGCTCGCGGTGAGGAACACCTCGTGTTCCTGCAACTGGAATGCGCGGCCGATCTCGGCGAGCACGCTGCGCGCGAGCTGCGCCACTGTGCCGCGATTGTCGGCGTCGGAGGCGAGGTCGTCGACGAACATCGCGAACTCGTCGCCGGCGAGACGGCCGATGGTGGTTTCCTGCGGCAGCGCGCGAGTCAGGCGTTCGGTCAGGATCTCCAGCGTGCGATCGCCGGCCGCATGGCCGAACGTATCGTTGATCTCCTTGAAGCGGTCCATGTCGAGGTACAGGAGCGCGAGACTGGTCTTGTTGCGCAGCGCGCGCGCGATCGCCTGTTGCAGCAGGTGCTGGAACTGCATGCGGTTCGGCACTTTGGTGAGTGCGTCGTAGCGCGCGAGATAACGGATGCGCCGCTCGGCGCGCTTGCGCTCGGTGACGTTGCGCACCACGAAGATCGTGCCCTGGTATTGCGGATCGTCGGTGGTGATCTGCGAGCCGGTGATGGCCACCGGAATAGTTTGACCGTGGCGCGTCTTCACCACGGTTTCGCGCGTGTCCTGCGACGCGCGCAGCATGTCGAACTCGGCGCGCTCGCGCTCGTCGAAAATGGAGACGATGCTGCGGCCGACGAGTTCCTCTTCGCCCCAGGCGAGCAGCTTGCAGGCCGACTGGTTGGCCATGCGGATCACGCCGTCGGGCGAGGTCACGAACACCGCGTCGGTCATGCTGCCGAGCACGTTGGTCAGGTAATTCTTGTTGATCGTGGTCTGGCGCAGCTTCTGGCGCATGCGCTCGAGCGCGGCCTGCAGTTCACCGAGCTCGTCGCGGCGGCCGACTTCCATGGGCCGCGAATAGTCGCCCTGAGCAATGCGGTCGGCGCTCTTGATCAGCGTGGAGATGGGCGCGTGCACGCGGCGACCGGCCCACCACGCAAACGTGAGGCCAAGTGCGAGCGCCACGACGCCCAGCGCCCCGGCGAGTATCAGCGCCTTGCGAACCTGCACGCGCTGCATCGAGTCGAATTGATTGCGGGCCGCGATCGATTCCGGCGAACCTTCTATTGAACGAATTTCGATTTCGACCTGGCCAACGGTCGTCGGCACGACGATGCCCGGGGCCGTCTGGACGCTGGCGGGAATCGGCGCGGTGGCGCCGCGTTTCATGCCGGTGGCGTCGTCGCCGCTGCGTCGCCAGCCGAGGATCTCTGTTCCGGCAGTGTCGCGCACCGACACGCTGAGGAACGTCTCGTCGCGCTCGAAGGTTTCGAGCGCGGTCGCAATCTGCTCGCGGTCGCTGTGCGCCACGGGATCGGCGACGCGCTCGGCGACGTGGCGCGCAAGCTCGCGCGCCCGCAGTGACAGCTCGCCGAGCACGCGATCGCGGGCATCCGCGGATGCGGTGTCGAGCAGCGCCGCGTGCTGGGCGCGGTTTTCGTAAACCATGACCGAGGCGAGCGCGAGCGATATCGCGATGGCGGCGGCCACGGCGACGGCGATGTATTTGCTTTTGAAACTGACGATGGCCACGGAATCCCGATGCTTCTTATTTGCGCGCAATCTTACCCAAGCGACTCCGCCACGGGCCATATTCGCGAGGCCGCGACAGGGCCCCGATGTCGATTAGTTCCGCAGAAAGAGCCCTTCGGGCATCCAGTAGGATAGCCAGGCATGACAGAAACCCAGGAATTCACGCTGGAGCAGCTTACCGGCCGCACCCGCAGCCACCTGCGCGAACTTGCCGACCCGGCCTGCGCCCTGCATAGGCAGGTGGCCGCACCATTTTTGGCCATGCGGGCGGCGGCCGCGGTGGATGGTATCGAACTGGCCGCATTCTCGAGTTTCCGGGATTTCGACCGGCAACTGGCCATCTGGAATGGCAAGTTTCGCGGCGAGCGCCCATTGCAGGATCGCGCCGGCCGGCCTCTCGATGCGCTGTCGCTGCGTCCGGCGGCACGGGTCGACGCGATTCTCTGGTGGTCAGCCCTGCCGGGGGCCAGCCGGCACCACTGGGGCACGGATTTCGATGTGCTCGACGCGCGCGCCATGCCCGCCGGGTACCAGCTGAAGGTGGTCCCGGCCGAATACGTGGCCGGCGGTATGTTCCATCGCCTAACAACCTGGCTGGACGCGCACATGCACGCGTTCGGGTTTTTCCGTCCCTACACCACCGATCGCGGTGGAGTTCAGCCTGAACCCTGGCACCTTTCCTACGCGCCAGTGGCCAGGCGCGCGCAAACGGCGTTCTCGCTCGAAACACTGCGGGCGGTGCTCGCGGACAGCGCGATCGAAGGGAAGGAAGAGGTACTGGTGGCGCTCGCCGGCAACTACGCGACCTACGTGCTCAACGTGGATCCGCCGCCGCCCATGGCGCTCATGGCGCCATGGCTCGGCTGAGGGCGAGTTCTCGGGTTCGCCTTGCGGCGAGTCGTTCTCGGGTTCGCCTTGCGGCTCAACCCCAGACTTTCTTGATGGCGCCGAGCATCAGCGTGCGCGTGGTCGCCATCGAATCCTCGACGCCGGTGAACACCGGCGGCTGACGCCGCAACAGGCGCCAGTTTTCGCTGCGCAGGATGCGCTGCAGATATTCCAGGTTGCGGTCGATGGACTCCATGTACGGGTTGCGGCCGTTGTACAGGATCTCGAGATAGCGATACGCGCGGTTGAATTCGCCGTCGAGGCGCTTGGCGCGCATGTCGAACACGAACTTGGGTGTCTGGCGCAACAGGTCGAGCCCCGATGCGTAACGCACCTTGACGTGGCCGTTTTCGCCGATCGGCAAGGCAACGCCCGCGAGCACGAACTCCGCGTACAGGCGGTCGCGGCATTTTTCGAGATAGCAACGATCTGCCATCTGCGCCATGAGATCGGCGGTGCCGACCATGTGGCCGAGCTTGTGATCGCGCGGGTCCGCCGCGACGATGGTCTTGAACTGCCGTTCGTAGCCCGTGTAGTGAATGATCTCGGCGGCCACCTTGGCCCAAGACCCGAGGTTGATCTTCGGTAGATAGTCGGTGAGAAAAGCCGCGCCGCGCGACACGTGCACGGTGGTGAACTCGGCGCCATTGGGCACGTCGGTATCGCGCGTGGTGCGCAGGTAGCCGACGTCGTGAAACAGCGCGACCACGATCCCGAGCATGGCGCGCTCCGCGCCGAACCTCTGCGACTCGGGCACCTGCAACTCGTGGCCGACGATCAGGCGCGCCGTGGCCAGCGTGATGTCGAGCGTGTGCTGCTGGTCGTGGTAGACGGTGTCGACGCCGTAGTAACCCGGCATGCGACCGGAGAACATGCGCTCGAAGTCGCCAAACACGTGGGCGAAAGCGGGGAACTTCTGGCCCGGCCAGACTTTGGCGAACAGCTCTTCGATCGCCGCACGCACGTCGGGAGCCGAACTCACCAGCACCGTGTCGGTTACGTCGTAGTCGCTGCGGCGGGATTCTGCGAGCACGTCCGTGACTTGACCTTCGCGCACTAACAAGATTGGCGAGTCTAGGCAGGGGTAGGTCAAAAGACCAGCGGTCGAAATCCGAGTCTGGAGCGAGCGTGACACGCATCACGCTCGCGCGAGTCCACAATCGCGGCGGCCGTCCGATTACTGTAAAGCGGCGGTATTTGAAGCGGCGTTTATGCCCGGAAGCAGGCGATCACGGGCGTGTGATCGGAAGCGCGTTCGACGCGCCGTGGCTCCACGTCGATGCGGCAGGCGTCCAGCCGCGCCAGCAGCAGGCGGCTCACCAGGATGAGATCGATGCGCAGGCCGTTGTTGCGGCGAAAACCGCCCTGGCGATAGTCCCACCAGCTGAACGACTTCTCCGGTTGATCGAAGTGCCGGAAGGCATCCACCAATCCAAGCGCCGTGATGTGCCCGAGCGCGGCGCGCTCTTCCGGGCTGACGTGCACGCAGCCGATCCAGGCCGCCGGATCATGAACATCGCGATCCTCTGGCGCGACGTTGAAGTCGCCCACTACCACGAGCTGCGGATGAAGTTCCGCCTCGCGTTTGAGCCAGCGGGTCAACGCTTCCAGCCATTTGAGCTTGTAGGCGAACTTTTCGGAGCCCGGCGCCTGGCCGTTGGGCACGTAGAGGTTGATCACGCGGAAGCCGCCGACGGTGGCGGCAAGGACTCGGCGTGGCGGATCGTCGAAGTCCGGGATGTCGCGCACCACATCGGTCATGGGGTGGCGTGACAGCAGCGCCACGCCGTTGTAGGTTTTCTGGCCGCTGAAAACGCTGTGATATCCCGCGGCGGTGAAATCGGCGTGCGGGAAATCCGGGTCTTGAACCTTGGTTTCCTGCAGCGCGACCACGTCGGGAGAATTCGCGCGCAACCACTCGATGAGTTGCCCGCCGCGGACGCGCAGGGAGTTTACGTTCCAGGTAGCGACCGAGAATTCCGGCTGCTGGAGAGAGCCACCATCCACGGTGGCCGCGTTCACTGGATCAAGCCCTGCTGGCGCAGTAGCGCGTTCACGTCGGGCGGCCGCCCGCGAAACTCCACGAATGCGTCGAGCGCCTTGCGGCTACCGCCCGCGGCGAGGATGGCGTCGAGGAAGCGTTGCGCGACGTTGCGATCGAACACGCCTTGTTCCTCGAATGCGGCGAAGGCGTCGGCACTGAGCACCTCGGCCCACTTGTAGCTGTAGTAACCCGCGGCGTAGCCACCGGCGAAGATATGTCCGAAATTGTGCGGGAAGCGATTCCAGGCCGGGACCTCGAACACGCCGACCTGCTCGCGGACTTCGGCGAGGATTTGCCCGAGCCTCGCCCCCTGCGCCGGATCGTATTCGGCGTGCAGCCGGAAATCGAACAGCGCGAACTCGAGCTGGCGCACGCTGGCGAGTCCGGCCTGAAAGGTGCGCGAGCCCAGCAACTGCTTCTGCTGTTCGGCCGGCAGCGGCGCGCCGGTTTCGTAGTGGCGCGCCATGCTGGCCAGCACTTCGGGGCGCCAGGCAAAGTTTTCCATGAACTGGCTGGGCAGCTCGACCGCGTCCCAGGACACGCCGTTGATGCCGGCGATTGACGGATAGCCAACGCGCGTGAGCATGTGATGCAGCCCGTGCCCGAATTCGTGGAACATGGTCACGACGTCATCGTGCGTGAGCAGCGCTGGCTTCCCGGGAGCGGCAGGCAGGAAATTGCAGACCAGGTATGCCACCGGCACGGTGTGCTCGGCGCCGATGTCCTTGCGACCGACGCAATCGTCCATCCACGCGCCGGCACGTTTCTTGGGACGGGCACACGCGTCTAGATAGAAGCCGGCGCGGGCAAAGCCCGCCGCATCCACGATTTCGAAGAACCGCGCGTCCGGGTGATAGATAGGCACGCCGGATCGTTCGACGATCTTCACACCGAACAACTTTTCGGCCACGGCGAACAGTCCTTCGAGCACGCGTGGCAAGGGGAAATACGGCCGCAGCTCCTCCTGCGAGATGGAAAACAGCTTCGCCTGCATCTTCTCGGCGTAGTAGCCGACGTCCCACGCATTGAGCTTGCGACCGGCGAACTTCTCGAGCTCGGCGAATTCGGCCTGGGCGGCGGGACGCGTGGCGCGCACCAGCCGGTGCAGGAAATCGAATACCGCCTCGTTGGACGGCGCCATGCGCGTGGCCAGCGCGTACGCGGCGTAGTTAGGAAAGTCGAGCAGGCGCGCGGCTTCG
>JBDTSV010000036.1:0-10666 GCA_039930985.1 Pseudomonadota bacterium | reverse complement strand
GGATCGCACTCATCCCGAGCAGCGACATCCTTCGCCAGCTGGCCGGGGATGGCTTGGAATTGGAAAGCACCGTGGCAACTGCATCCGCCACTGGATTCAACGCGCTAACGAAAACCGATCGATTGAAACGACTCATGAAGGGGCCCCCTGTTGCCTCGATGCGCAGTTTTCTGTGTACGGCTCTCGCCGCACCCCGCGTCTGCGGAAACTTGCTGCCCTGCTTGAGTTGCCTCCGATAGAAAGGCTCGCCCAGGGCATCAAATTGAAGCTAGCACCGCGGTGCGCTGTCACCTATGCAACAAACTTTTACTGGCATGCAGTGCCGGAATGGCTGGGATGAAGCGCTCAGGTACGTCGCGGGAGAAGCGCCGAGGTGCTTCACGGAAAAATGGGTTCGACCTCTTCGGATCGACGTCACGACGGGTTTGGTTTACGCAGTTCTATGTCGAGACGGGCTCGGCCCGCGCGGGTCCAGGTCGCGACGGGTCTCCATTTCGCCACTGTGTTGTTACCGGAGACGTTACTTGCGCGTTCGCGGCGAGAAGAAACATACGCCCGATCAAGAACGTACGTTCTCGATCCCGCAGTCAACCCACGCGTACAAGATAGAACTTCCTTGCAACGGCAAATTGCCACTACGTTCGGGGCAAGCAGTCTGGAAGGCTTCACTCGTCATGATTACAGCCACTCCCTGGTTTATTCGCGCACGACTGCGCACCCGACACCTCCTGTTGCTGACCGCGGTTGGCGAAGAAGGGAATATCGGCAGGGCGGCCGAGCTGTTGAACATGTCGCAATCGGCTGCATCGCGCCTGCTGACGGACCTGGAGGAGATCATCGGCTCGCAGCTATTCGATCGCCTGCCCCGCGGGGTCCGCGCAAACTGGTATGGCCAGACCATGATCCGTCATGCGCGCATTGCGCTGGCGAGCTTGAGCGAGGCTGCAAACGAAATCGATCTGCTCAAGTCAGGGCGAACAGGCCAGGTAAGCATCGGCACGATTCCGGGGCCCGCCATCAGTTTCGTGCCGCGCGCCGTCGCCCGGGTAGCGGATGAGTATCCGCTGGTCAAAGTTCAGCTGCAGGTTGAGTCCAGCGACGAACTGATCGAGGCATTGCAGACCGGCAAGATCGAAGTGATGGTCGGACGGCTGCTTGATCGCCATGAGAAGTCGAACTTCAACTATCAGCGGCTGGCGGATGAGCCCGTGTGCGCGGTGGTCCGGAAGGATCATCCACTGCGCGGGCGAAGCGACCTCGACCTGCAGGCGCTGGCGTCCGCTGCCTGGATCGTGCCCCCGGTCGGCACCGTACTCCGCCATCGATTCGATCTCATGTTTCGCGATGCTGACTATCCGTCGCCTGCACAAGTCATCGAAGCCGTTTCACCCATGGTGGTCATACGGCTTCTGGAGGAGACCAACTATCTTGCGGTGCTGGCGAAGGACGTGGCTGAGTACTACGCGGCGTGCGGCCTCATCTCGATACTCGACGTGCCGATTTCCTGCCACCTGGATTCTTTCGGAATCATCACTCGCAAGGATTGGCTGCTTTCGCCCGCGGCATGCACCATCTGTGAAGCGCTCGTCGAAGCGGTTGCAGACTCGAACAGAATCCGGCGGCCAGTGCTCAGATCAGTTGGTGAAGTGCCAGCCTGAGCACCACTGCTCGACAAGAAAAGCAGATCGCAGACTCACGCAACATGTTTCGCTGCCGGTGACGCAGCGACTAGCTAGTCTGCGGCCGCGTGACGCCCGCGGTACCACCGGTACCGCGGGCTGATTCACGAGATTACTTTCTAGTGCCGATGCGGGAAATCGCCGCAGGAATTCTCGGCGCCTTTCACATTCATCCGGATCGCGATTATCCGGTCCACAGGACCAGTGATGAAGAATGTCTTGCCATCCCGTCCGGCGAACGTGTTGTTGGTCGCTCCGCTTCCGGTCGCGGTTTTCACGGGAATTTTCAGGATGTTGTTGCCGTCGGGGTCGAACGCCAGCACACCTTCGCCATTGCTGATGTAGACGTTGCCGCGTTCATCCATCGACATGCCATCGCCACCCCAATCGGTGAACTTCCGCATGTGGCTGAGCGTGCCGTCACGCTTGATGTCAAAGACCCACGTACCGCCATGGTTATCGCCGGCCCACTTGTTGACGTAAAGTTTCTTTCCGTCCGGCGTGCCGACGACCCCGTTCGGCCATGAATCGGATTCCCATCCCAGAGCATCAGACGTCACTCTCACGAGCTTCCGCGCTCCGGCAGGCAGGTAGTAGACGTGGCCGCCTTTGCCCTGAGGTGATTGCTCCGAGTGCGTCGGTTCCCAAGGCTGCTGGCGCGGATCGCCGGCGTCCCAGTACCCTCTCGGAAAAATCGGATCCGTGATGTAAATGCCGCCGTTGGTCGGATTGATCCAAACGTCATTCGGTCCGTTCAACAACTTGCCTTGATAGTTGTCGATCAGCACCTTGTGGCTTCCATCCGGGCGGATCTTCCACACCTCGCCGTGCAGGTCGGACGCGGTGATGAGGTTTCCCTCGCGGTCGAATATCGTGCCGTTGGCGCGACCGGTACCTTCCAGAAACAGAGTTACCTTGCCGGTGCCGGCGTCCCATCGGTAGATCTTGTCGTTGGGCTGGTCAGTGAAGAACACGTTTCCATGTCGATCAGCTGCGGGGCCCTCTGTAAAACTGAAGCCTGTCGCGAGACTGACGAGCTGCCCGTGCCGCGATACCAGGCCGGTGGGATCGTAAATATCGCTCGGAATGACTTCGACAGGAGGATGGTGCTTGTTTGCCGACTGGTTGCTCGCCGCCTTTTGATCGGAAGCGGCGACGACGTTCGCGTAAGAAATACAAGCCAAGGAACTCAGCACTGCCACAAGAATGCGTGCTTGTGTCTTCATATTGATAACCCTCGTTTTTTGTAAATCACGTGCCCGTTTGGCCGTGACGTTGGTCTTGTCGGAAAGTAGTTGGAGAGCCGATTTGATGCCGGGCGAAATGTCATCGACTCGAGATGAAACTTCTCCTCGCGCTGCCCGGAAACCCCCTTGCGGCGTCGTCCAGGTCAGCATCCGAGCGGCGGAAGGCCACAAGAACTGCTGCGACGCGCGGCAACGCTACTATCACACTTTTACTATTGCAACGGACTTGCCGAAATTGACTCGACGAATACGCTTTTGAGTATCGTCGGCGACAGTGAGCGGAAGTGCCGGTGTCGGCGTCATGGAGAGCCGGGTTGGAATCTCGTCGACGCGCTGCGTAGGACTGCAGGAATGGCCAACCCCGGAGTTTGGGGCGCTGCGCGTCGCCTGGGACTTTGGACTGGCGCACCCGTCGCGGCGCCGGTTTGCACCAGAGACCAGGCATGTAGATAGTCTGGGCCAGGAGACTGCGCCGGTTTTACGCGGCGCGCCCTGCTTGTTATCGCGGGTAATTGATGATGACGTTGACCCGGCGGTTGTCCTGCTGACCTTCGACGGTCGAGTTGTAGGCGGAACGCCGCGTCTGGCCGAATCCCTGCGCCGAGAGGCGCGATCGGTCGATACCGAAATTCTCCACCAGGTAGTTCACCACGTTCTGCGCCCGGCGCTGCGACATCTCCAGCGCCTGCGCGGGAGTCGACTGCTGATTGCCGGTATGACCTTCCACGCTGGCGGTTACGCGCGGATTGGCTTTGAGGAAATCGGCCAGGCCGCGCAACTCGTCGCGATATTCGGGCTTGACGGTGGAATCCTGGCCGTCGAACTCGATCGCCAGGGCCATGGTCGCGCGGGCGGGCCGCACCGAAAGGCCTTCGACGTCGGTGGCGCAGTCGACGATGGCGCTGATGCGCCGGTTCTGCCGCTTGCCTTCTTCGGTCGAATTGTCGGCGATCGGCCGAGACTCTCCATAACCGACCGCCATCAGGCGCGCGGGCGCGATCGCGAAGTTCCTCACTAGATAGTCGACTACCGCGTCAGCACGTCGCTGGGACAGGACCTGATTGCTCGCGTCGGTGCCGACATCATCGGTGTGACCTTCGATTTCTGCCAGGGTATTTGGGTACTTCTGCAGGAATTTACCGATGACGGCGAGCTTTTCCTTTTCTTCGGGCCGGACTACGTGCTGGTTGATTTCGAACTGGAATTCCAGAAGGCTGCAATAGCGCTCGGTCTGCACCGGCGGTGGGCGCGGCGCCTCCACGACGACCGGGGGTGGCGGCGGGGCTGCTGGCGGCGGCGGCGGCGGCGGCGGCGCTATCACCACCGGGGCGGGCGGTTCACCGCCGAAGCTCACGACAAACCCTAGCGAAAAGAGGTCGATGTCACCGCCATCGCCGACGATGTCATCGATGCGGTAGCGTTCAGCCTCGAGGCGCATGGCGAAGGACCGGTTGAATTCATACTGCGCGCCAAGGCCGAATTTCAGATTCGGGTCCTCACTCTCCTGTGTTGGATCGAGTGCGTTGACAGCACCGGTAGCGGTCATGCCAACTTCCGAGCGGGCATAGTTGAGACCGGCTCGGCCGAATGCCGACAATTTGTCGGTCAGCGGCAGGAATCCGACCAAGTCGAAATTCAAACCTCGTATTTTGATTTCACCGCGCAGCGTACCTTGTGGCACCGTACTCGCGATGTAGCTGAAGTGACCGAGATCGAACGCGCCGAACTCGAGGCTCCAGTACCGGTTGAGCCGGTAGCCGCCGTAGATCTTGAAGCCCATGTCGCGATCGTTTTCGTGCATGCCGATGAGATCGAATCCCGAAGCGCGCAGGTCGCTGTCGATTCTGTCGGTATCGAACTCGGTGTTGGACTCGCCGATGTTCCCGCCAAAGTACCAGTCCTCGCCACCCGCCACGGCGAATGGGCTGGCGATTGTGAGTGCGACCAGGCCTAACTGTCCGGCGGCTTTAGATAATTTCATGAGTTTGTCCATTTAATTCTGCTGAAGGTGCGGGAGTTACGGCGCGGGGACGTTGACGACGGTGTTGACCACCGTGACCGAGGCGCCAAGAGACAGTGCCCTGCCGTTCAGTGTTACGACGTTGACGTTGCCGGCCGTTGAGAACGACGCGCCCTGCTGCGCGATGATGGTACCCACCATGGTGCCGCCACCGGCAGCGTTGATCGTCGCGAAGCTTCCTACCTGCCAGAAGACATTCTTTGCCTGAGCGCCTCCCGCCAGCACGATGCTCTGCGGCGCGGCCGCTCCGGGCCCACCTACCGTGAGCGTGCTCGCCATCTGAAACACCCAGACGGCATTCACATCGCCTTGCGCGTCGAGGGTGAGGTCGCCGCCCTCGATGAGAAACGACCCGTTGGGAGATGTATAGACGCCTGGCGCCAGCGTGAGTGCAGCGAGATTGGCGCCCGGATTCGCCCCCGGAGCCAGGCCGGCGAGTTGCAGATACGCAGCTTGTGCGTCGAGGCGGGCTTGGGTGGCGATGGCGCACTTCACGGCGTTGGGGCCGGCCACCGTCGGGCCGGTGGTGGAGTTGGTGCACGTATAGATAGTGCCGTTCACCGCGCCGACATTCGCGCCGATCGACTCGGTATAGACGTCGCCGGCGGTATCGTGGAAGCCGGTGATTGACGACGAACTGGTCGCAATCGTGCCAATGTCACCGTTGATCACGGTCAGGATGCCGGAATTGGTCATCCCGGCGCTGCCACCAAAGGTGCCGTACGGCGCAACCGTTCGCAGTGGTACCGCCAGTGGCGCCGTGCACGCGGCTGCGTCCGCGGTAAATGTCCAGGTGAAATCCGCCGCCATCTGGTTGGCAGGGATCGCCAGGTCCGTTACGCCAGTCGCACCGCTGCTGATCGTGGCGGAATAGGTGTCGCCGTCCACCAGCGCGGCGGCTGGTGTGAACGTGGCGATGCGTCCGGTGGCGGCATCCAACGTCACCGACGATGCGGCTATGGGTGTCAATGATGGTGCCGTCACCGTGAAGGTCGCGGCATTGATGCTCACCGGATTCATGCGCAGACCCGAGGGCACGGCGAAAGTGGCATTCACGGTAGCCGTGGGGCACACGGCCGCAGCGCCGGCGAGTGGATTGGTCGACAACACCGTGACTGCACCGGGCGCGCCAGCGGCCGTGGTGGTAAACGTCCAGATGTAATTGCTGGCGGCGGGCGGCGCGGCCTGGTTTCCGGCCAGAGCATTGCCAGCCAGATCCGTGGCGGCGGTGGTGACTGTCGCTGTATAGGTTGTGGCGGCGTCCAGCGCTGCGGCAGGGGCGAATACGGCGGTCCTACTGGCGGCCGAATAACTAACTACTCCGGTCGGCGACACACAGGGCAACGTGCAGGTGACGGCGAAGGTACCTGCCGCCTCGACCGCACTTTCGAGCATGTCTTTGGAAAAAATGACGGCGATGGCGGCATTGGTCGCCACGCCTGCAGTCGGGCCCGGGACGGTGGTTGCGGGCACGGTAGAGCTCGCCCTGGGACGATTCGTATCCGCTGCCGTTCCGGCGGTGATGAACTGCCACATGGTCGGCGTCGTGGTCGCGAGCCCGGTTTCGAGACTTCGCGCTCCCGTCACGGTGGCGGTGTACTGCGTCAGCGGGGCAAGGCTGGTCGCGGGCGTGAGCGTATAGGTGGCAATTGTGCCTGCGGCGTTCAGTCCGACCGTACCGGAGGGATTCACGCAGGGAGCGGCGCACGTGACCGTGAAAGTCGCGCCACCTGTGAGCGCCGCCATCGGCTCGCTGAACGACACAGTGATCGCGGGATTCGTCGTCGAGACGCCGATGACGCCGTTCAATGGCGATACCAGCGTGATTGCGGGGGCGAGGCGAACATTGTCGCCGGCGCCAAGGATGCCATCGCCTTTGGAGCAACCCGTCACCAGCGCGCAAATCAAGAAGCCGCAAGCCCACTTGAGACGCGAATGAGTTTTCGATTCGTTCATGAAATTGCCTTTTCTTCGAGTCAATCGGGGGCGCACGCTGACTTTCCGATTCACGGATTTCACGGGTGAGCTATGGAGTGGCGCGACTATCGGCGCGTTGGCGGCGGCCGACTGTACGCTGACGTACAAAGGCCGCCAAAGCGCGCCCCGGCCGCCACTAGTTAGTGGCCGCCACGGCTTTTAGCCAGTTGCAGCGGCCACAGACGCCTCTCGGTGTAGGACTTCACGACGATGAAAAGCGGCTCCGGCCTCGTGATGGCGAGATATCCCCGCTCCCCGGCGCGGCGCCGAGGTTGCGACCCACGAACCGCGATCCACCACGCCGGCGACTATCTACTAGCGTTCGAGAAATGCAGGCCAACGCCTCACAGGGAATTCAAGAACGCCACCAGCTGCGTCTTCTGCACCTCGTTCAATTTCATGTCGAAGCGCTGGTTGTAGAAATTCACTGCTTGCAGCAGTGTCTTTGCGGCGCCGTTGTGGAAATACGGCGCGCGCCCGGCAAGTCCACGCAACACCGGCCCCTTGAGCCGATTCACATCGCCACACTGTCCGCTTACGAGCGCCTTGCCCGGATCGGTGGTGAAGAACGACACCGGCTGTTCCGCACTGAACGGGCTCGGACATCCTGAGATCTCGAACACCGGCAGATTCGGCGCGTCGAGTTCAGCGAGCGCGGCGGAAATGTTGCCATCGTTCTCGAGGCTGGGCAGCCCGGTGTGCCCCACGCCAATATCGAGCGGCAGCGGCAAAGAGTGATGCCCGACGTTCGGCGTATCGTGACAGGTGGTGCAGGTTCCCTGGATGGCCGCGGGCTTGGCTAACGCCGTGTTGTCATTCAATCCGCGCACGGCGGAGATAGTGAGTGGCGCTGAGTTGAAGAGCCGTTCGCCAGCGGCGATGTCACGGCGCGCCGTGGCGGCGCGATCATGCATTAGATAGCCCGGGGCCGGTGCGGTCCAGGCGGGAAACATCGACATCGAAAAGGGCGTGAAAGCCAAGCCCGTAGGCTCGGCGCCCAGCGAGTCGTTGATGCCTGGGTAATAGACCACGTCGCTGAGATTCCTGGGCCCACCGCGCGCGCCATGCGCCTCGAGGCTTCCCGCGTCGAAGTCCCACACCTGCGCCGTGAACAATCCCAGTTCCAGATCGACGATCTGTGCAAGTTGCGCGGAAGTCGGCGGCGCAGCACCTTCCGCATGGACGGTGGTCGCGCTGATGGCCTGGTGGATCAGGTTGCTGCGAAGGTTGGCGAGAAAAGTCGAGCCGCTGCCGAGCGGCGCCAGCGTTTCACGCCCGTCCCACATGATGGTGCTCAGGAAGGCGATGTTGGTCGTGGGCAATGGGCGCCGGTAGACAGACGCCACCAGTTGCCCGGTCTTCGGGTCGCTCACCAGTGCGCAGCCGTAAGGATCGTGGACCACTGAAATGGAGAACTGCGCATTGGCGGGCACCGTCTGCGCGACGCGAATGAGGCCGTGTCCCAGCAGCAGACTGTGCGCTTTGCGATCCGATCGTTTGGCGTTCGCGCAGTTGGCGCCATCCACGGGGGCAAACAATGGATCGCGCCCGTTGGTGCGCTCGAAGCGTTCACGAACCGAGGCTGGCGTGATGGAGAACGCCTCGCTCGCCTGGTGGCAGGTCTCGCAGCTGCGCCCGTTGGTACCCAGGCTTTGGAAGAACGCGTTCCGCCGATCGATTCGGCCGTTCACGTTGAAAGTGGCGAGCACACCGCTGGCGTTGAGGAACGGCTGCAGGTTGTGAATGGGCGCAGCGTCGACTTTGCCCCCCGGCAGGTCGTGCGCCAGGGTGAGTCCCGGGAGGAACGTGACCAGCGCCACTAGAGTGGCGAGCGCCAGCCTCGGTTCGTCGTGAAAGTTCGTCGTCTTCATTCTTCTCTCCCTCGGATCGATTTGGATCCCGTACCTACGGAGAACGTAAATTCAGGGTGCAAACACGACAGCGCTGCGAACCGAATGCGCCTTATGTCGCTTTGCACAGCGGGATTTCGTTCTTTATGAAGACGTGGTGCATGCTGCGTCCCGAATGTCCGATCCGCCAAAAACCGGCGACGAGATGCACGGCGAGTTGTTTGCCTCGCTGTACGCGGAGCTGCGACACATCGCGCATCGCGAGCTCAAGCGCAGCGGCGGCGGGTTTGCCTTGAGCGCCACCACCCTGCTGCACGAGGCCTACTTCAAGGTGCAGCAGAGCGCGGACGCCGCATTTCCGGACCGAAATCGATTCCTTGCCTACGCCTCACGCGTCATGCGCAACCTGGTCATAGACTTCGCGCGCCAACGGATGGCGCAAAAGCGCGGCGGTGCCTACGAAATCACCAGCCTGCCCACTCAGCTACCCGAGCAGGTCGCCGACGTGGTCGAGCTCGAACGCCTCGGCGGCGCCATCGACACGCTCGCTGCACTCGACCCGAAATTGGCCGAGCTGGTGAACCTCAAATTCTTCTGCGGTTTGAACTTCGCGGAGGTGGCCGCAATCCGCGGCGTTTCGGAGCGCACCGCGCAGCGGGATTGGGAAAAGGCCCGCGTGCTCCTGCAACGCGCGCTGGAAGGCCGCGACCTCTTGCCGGCCTGAGACGCACGGAAGCCGTGCTTCGCTCGAAAGCGCCTTGGCTACTCGCGGCGAGCGCGATCGCCCATCAAAATGCGTGGCTCCATCCCGAGCTCCACGATTTGGCCGTGCTCGCGTCGGAACCGGAACCGGGCCTGATTCGCGCGTGATTCGAATTGGTCCTTCCCGGTGGGAACCAGCTCGAGCCGATTTGCATCACCGTCCGTGGAATAGAGGCGATCGCCATCGAGCGAAATCAAGCGGGTCCGCGCGCCGCCGAGCGAATAGCTGCCCACATACTCACCGAGGCGTGCTGGTGACAGTTTGACTTCCGGCGCATCGAGCGAGACCTCGAGAACGGCTGTCGCGAGCTTCACAGCGACGTCCTGCGGAGGTGTCTGGGGAGGCGATGCATTTGCGAGCACCGCAACGTAGAGCTGTTGCGCCGGTGCGCGTAGCACGTACGCGTTGAAGCCGTGGATGCCGCCGCCGTGTTCCACCGTGGCAATCGGACCAATCCGGCCGATGATCCACCCGGCGCCGTAGCGTGTCAGCGTGCCGTCAGCGACCGAAAATGAGGTGGAAGCACGCTGCCAAGACGCTGGTTTCAAAAGTTCGCCGTTCTCCATTGCCGCATTCCAGCGCGCCAGATCGTCCACTGTCGAGATGATGGCGCCGGCAGAGTACGGCTGGCTCATGCTCAGGTAGTCGGCATTGCGCCAACCTTCAGCGTCTCGCATGTAGCCGGCGGCGCGACCGGAAGTGATCCGGGTGACTTCTTCATAGCGGGAATTCTTCATGCCCATCGGCTCGAAGATGCGGGTCCGGAGGAAATCTGCGTAGCTATGCCCGGAGATCTTCTCGATGATCGCCCCTAACAAGATGTAGCCGGAGTTGTCGTACTTCCAGCGCTCGCCGGGTGAAAAGTCGAAAGGCTTGTCCTTGAAGAGGCCGATCAATTGCTGCGCGGAAACGTCATTGCGAATCGACGCATGCCACTCGGGCACTTCGGTGTAGTTGCGGATGCCCGAGGTGTGCGAAAGGAGATGCTGAATGGTTACGACGTGCCCTTGCACCGGGTAGTCGGGCAGGAACTTTGTGAGCGGATCGGAAAGCGCGAGCTTGCCTTCCTCGGCGAGCATGAGAATCGCCGCGGCGGTGAACTGTTTGGTAACCGAACCGATGCGAAACAC
>JBDTSV010000035.1:0-66842 GCA_039930985.1 Pseudomonadota bacterium | reverse complement strand
ATAGTGTGGCAGCTGCCATGCGAGAGTAGGTCACTGCCAGGGTCCTAACAAAGAAGCCCTCGTCACGAAAGTGGCGGGGGCTTTTTCTTTGGGCGATCAAGGCCGCCGGCCTTTGAGAGGTGGTCCCGAGGCCAGATCGATGCGAAGATCGTGAGCATCGAAAGTACGGTGATTCCGCTCCCAAACTCCAGCCGCCATCGTAACTATGCCGCCCATCTCTCGACGCATGCGTGAACTCACTGGCTGCCGTCCCGAGCGGCTGCCTCTCGACGATCTGCTTGCTTCCGCCGAGCCTTGCGTGCTCAAAGGTCTGGTTTCCAATTGGGCAATCACGCGCGCGGGCCTGCGTTCTGACCAGGAGGCGATGGATTACATTCGCTCCTTCTACAACGGCAAAACCATCAGTGCCTCGATTGGCGGCCCGGAAATCGCCGGGAGACTCTTCTATAACGAAGACTTCACCGAGCTCAATTTCGTCAATCAACGTGCGCAGATGGACGAGGTTCTCGATCGAATTCAGGCGCATCTCCACGACGAAAATCCGCCGACCATGTACATCGGTTCGACCATCATTGACGGCTGTCTGCCCGGATTCCGCCAGGAAAACGACCTTGGCTTTGCCGCTCACGGCATCGACCCGCCGCCCGCGATCTGGATCGGCAATCGTACGATCGCCTCGTGCCATTACGATGCACCTAACAACATAGCGTGCTGTGTCGTTGGCAAACGCCGGTTCACCCTGTTTCCGCCTGAGCAGATATTCAACCTGTACCCGGGTCCGTTCGAGCCGACTCCCGGGGGCCAGGCTATCAGTCTGGTCGATTTCGCCGCTCCCGACTTCGAGAAGTTTCCGCGTTTCCACGCTGCGCTCGAAGCCGGACAGGTGGCCGAAGTCGAACCTGGCGACGCGGTGTTCATTCCCAGCATGTGGTGGCACCATGTGCAGGGCCTCAGCGCGTTCAATACGCTGGTGAATTACTGGTGGAGCGCACGGCCGGCATTCATCCCAACACCGATGAACACGCTGTACCACGCGATCTGGACGTTGCGCGATCGGCCCGAAAACGAGAAACGCGCGTGGCAAGAGGTCTTCAACTACTACGTCTTCGGCCCCGCTGCACTTGCCGGCGAACACATTCCCGAATCGGCGCGCGGACTGCTCGGCCCCATCACGGATGACCGAGCCCGCTTCATCCGCGCAATGCTGATAAACAAATTAAATCGTTGAAGGTGACCAACGCGCTGCAATATCGCGCCGTCTGGAAAATCGGAGTCGATTTTGGAAATGCGTGAAATCAAAAGAGTTGTAATCGCTGGTGGCGGCACGGCTGGATGGCTGGCAGCGGCGGCACTCTCGCACCAGCTCGGCAAGATTCTCGACATTACCCTTATCGAATCCGACGAGATCGGGACGATCGGTGTCGGCGAAGCGACGATTCCACCCATCCGCGTATTTCACAAGCTTCTGCAGATCGATGAGCAGGAGTTCATGCGCGCGACCGCGGCTACCTTCAAGCTCGGTATTTCTTTCGAAAACTGGGGTCTCAAGGGAGACCATTACATACATTCCTTTGGCAGGAACGGTCAGCCGACATGGATGTGCGAATTCCACAACTTCTGGCTTCGCAGTCTCGAACTCGGTGTGCGATCCGAGCTGGGCGAATACTGCTTCGAATTGCAGGCCGCCAAAGCTGAAAAATTCGCGATTTCGCAGCAGGCGGAGGTCAACTACGCGTACCACTTTGACGCCACCCAGTATTCAAAGTTTCTGCGCAGATTTTCCGAGGCCCTCGGGATGAAGCGCGTCGAAGGCAAGATCAGCGAGGTCAGGCAGAACGCGACGTCGGGATTCATCGAGTCGCTGGTGCTTCACTCCGGCCAGGTCGTCGAAGGCGATCTGTTCATCGATTGCACCGGTTTTCGTGGACTGCTGATCGAGCAGACCCTCAAGAGTGGCTACGAAGACTGGTCGCACTGGCTGCCCTGCGACAGCGCAGCGGCCGTGCAGACTGAGCTCTCCGGTCCTGCGCCTCCCTACACTCGCTCCATTGCGCACGACGCGGGCTGGCGCTGGTGTATTCCACTTCAGCATCGCGTCGGTAATGGCCTGGTATTCAGCAGTGGGTTCCTCGCCGACGACGTCGCGAAACAAGAGCTCGTGGATTCAATCGATGGCAAGCCACTCACCGTGCCGCGCGTGTTGAAATTCCAGACGGGGCGGCGCCGCGAAGTGTGGAACAAGAACTGCGTCGCGCTCGGATTGGCGAGCGGCTTCATCGAGCCGCTCGAGTCGACGAGCATCCATCTCATGATGGTTGGTGTGACTCGGCTTCTGCACCTGTTTCCTTTCGGCGGCATCAATCAATCGGTACTCAACCAGTACAACGAGGCGGCACGCATCGAGATGGAGAAGACACGTGACTTTGTCGTGCTTCACTACCACGCGACAGAGCGCGACGACTCTCCCTTCTGGCGTCACTGCCGCAACATGGCGATTCCGGATTCGTTGGCGCAACGCATCGACCTTTTCAAACAGACTGCATACGCCTACCAGGGCGACAGTGAATTGTTCCGCACCGATTCATGGACTCAGGTCATGCTTGGACAACGCATCAGGCCGTTGACCTATCACCCCGCAGCGCGATTGCTGGCCGCTGATGAACTCACGAAATATCTGGCTGAATACCGCGCTTCAATCCAGCAGGTCGTCGCTCGCATGCCCATCCACCAGGACTTCGTGAATCAATATTGCAAGGCCAGCAACAGCGTCTGGAACTGAACGCGCTCCGAGACACATGACGCTTGCCCTTCATCCTGACTTTCGTCTCCAGAAGCTCACGCTCGGACGCGAGCAAAGACCGCTTCTGGTAATCGACAATATGGTTGCCGATCCCGCTGAACTGGTGGACCTGGCCGCGGGCAAACTATTCGGTGAGGTGGCTAGCTACTATCCAGGCGTGCGCGCGAAAGTTCCGCTCACCTACCAGCGATTCATCATCGAACAGCTGCGCGGTGTCATCGCCGACCATTTCGGCCTGGACGCCGGCTCATTGCGATTCACGGCCTGCCATTTTTCGCTGGTGACGACGCCACCCGAGAAGCTCACCTACTTGCAGCGAATTCCGCATGTCGATTCGCTCGCGGGCAATGAGATCGCGTTCATTCACTATTTGTTCAAGTCCGATCTTGGCGGCACAGCCTTCTACCGGCACCGCAAGTCGGGATTCGAATATGTCGACCACTCACGTAAGGTCGAGTATTGGCGACACATAGAAGAAGAGCAGTCTGGCCCAGACAGCCCGTCGGCCGAATACATCACCGCCGACACCCCTCTATATGAGCAAATTGGCCGACAGGATGGCGTCTTCAATCGAATCCTGATTTATCGCCGCAACTCGCTGCATTCCGGCTCTATAAGCCGGAAATTTGTCGCGGACCTCGACCCACGCTCAGGGCGGCTCTCAATCAACGGATTTCTTGCCTGAATTTCGGTCGTTTCTAGGAGTTTCCCTGCTGCGGTTGCTGCGGTTGAGCGAAAGAAGTTGTTGTTTTTTTCTACTCGGATTTTGGGACGGCTCATATTTGGATGTCGTCATATGTCCCCAAGTGTCTCGTAAGGACATGATTTTCAGGCAGAAAGATCAGGGTGATTTGGGCCTTCGGCATGGATTTTTCCGCAGCAATTAGGCGTGGACTTTTGTACACAGGGTGAATATCCTCCGCTGCAGTACGAGGGGGACGCGCAACTTGCGCATTGCTATTTTCAAGCCATTCCGGCGCCGTTCAGTTGCGCCTATTGAGTCTGCGAACTCTGCAGATCTCCCTCTGTTCAGTCGAAATTTCGACACACCATTTTCTCGTTCCAAGGTTAATTCCTGTTTTCTTTGATCAACAGTTAATCCTGGTTTTCACAATGAATAGATGTACGAGTGCGGAGGACATCTGACTATGAAATTTAATCCCAAGGCATTGCCTATTACCTCGAAGGCACTGTTCACCATTGTTGGTGGCGCAGTGCTCATCAATCCTGTGTTCGCCCAAGAACAAGCGAGCGAAGAGCTCGAAGAAGTGGTGGTCACAGGCTTACGCGGAAGCTTGAAAGCTTCGATGGAGACCAAGCGTGATGCGGTCGGCGTCGTAGACGCGATCAACGCTGAAGACATCGGCAAGTTCCCGGACACCAATCTCTCGGAAGCGCTTCAGCGCATCACGGGCGTCTCGATCGATCGTCGCAATGGCGAAGGCGCGACGGTCACAGCGCGCGGCTTCGGCCCGGCGTTCAACATGGTCACGTTGAACGGCCGCCAGATGCCGGCTGCGGACACCTTCGGCGGCGGCGACGCCATCACCGGCGGTATCGGCGGCAACACGCGTTCTTTCAACTTCGCGAATCTCGCTGCCGAATCGATCAGCGCGGTAGAGGTCTACAAGACCGGCCGTGCTGATGTCGCCACAGGCGGTATCGGTGCCTCGATCAACGTGCGCACCGCGCGTCCGCTCGACAACGACGGTCTCGTGATGAACTTCGGCGTCAAGGCAGTCAGCGACACGACCAATCGTGTTGGTGACGACCTGACTCCGGAACTGTCCGGCATCTTCAGCTGGGCAAGCGACGACAAGAAGTTGGGCGTTGGCCTGTCGGCGAGCTATCAGAAGCGCGACAGCGGCTCCTCGACGGCGACCGTCAACGATTGGCACATCCAGCAATGGGACGCCTCGAACGGTGGTCTCAACGCAAACAACGTTGCTCGTGCTCCGATGCAGACCATCGCCGGCGTTCCGACGGCGACGATCGTCAATGCGCCGGCAAACGGTCAGCTGTACGGCATCCCGAACGACATTCGTTATGCGTTCTCCGACTCGGAACGTACGCGTACCAACATGCAGGCGACCGTCCAGTTTGTCCCAGTCGATGGGCTGACACTGACGGCCGACTACACGTGGGCGAAACTGGAACTTCTGGAAGACCGCGGCGAGCAGACCATCTGGCTGCAGCGCAACGGCTTCGATCGTCTCGAGTTCGACACGGGCAATGAAGTTGCCACGCCGATTCTCCTTCATGAGTTCACTGGCGCCAGCAAGGACTTCGGTTACGAGCAGCAGCATCGTGAACACAGGAACGATCTGAATTCGGTCGGTCTCAACGCGTCATGGGATGTTGCCGAGAACTTCAACCTCGGCTTCGATTTCCACAATTCGCGTGCCGGCAGCCATCCTGATGACGGCGTCACGGGCGGAAGCCAGACATCGTTCAGTCTTGCAGGCAAGGTACCGAGCGTCGGCATTGGCGCCAATCCGGGTTGCGGTCGCGCACAGACGGGTTGCACCAATTTCTGGACGCAGACCTTCATGTTCAACGATGGCCTGCCGATCGCGGCACGCACGTTGTTCCCGACCAGCACGGCCGCATACGCGGGCACCGGCGGCAACAGCGATTACTCGTTCGGACCCACGAGCCTCGGTTCACAGATCCTGCGTATCAACTACCAGGAACAAAACACCGACATCAAGCAGTCGCGCATCGACGGCAAGTTCAAGTTTGAAGGTGGCAGCACCTTCGGCTTCGGCGTCGAGACTCGCTCGATGAGCACGCATCTGCTGAGCTCTAACTCCAACCTGACGATGGGTGACTGGGGCGTGGGCGACACCGGCGCAGTGCCGGACATGGTCGCTCTTCTGACTCCGTTCAGCCTCACGGGCGCGTTCGATGACTTCACTCCGGTCGGTGCTCCCACTGGCGGCTGGAAGGGCAATGCAAACGTGCTCGGCCAATGGGCGTTGGATCACGGCTATCGCAACTGGACCGAAGCGTCGGCTCCGGACGGTCAGCTGCTGTACAACCCGGGCTACAACACCGACAGCACAGTCGATGAAGACACTCAGGCCGTGTACGCGCAGCTGGCGCTCAAGTTCGACGTAGGCACCATGGCCTCCAACCTGGTGGTCGGCGCTCGGTATGAGCAGACCGACGTGTCTTCGCTGAACAGCCAGTTGATTCCCACCGCGCTGCTGTGGCAGGACGACAATGACTTCCAGGTCGTTCGTCCGACCGTCGCAACACTGGTGTCGGGCACTGGCAAGTACAAGAACCTGCTCCCGAATCTGGACTTCGATATCGCGCTCAATGATCAGATGAAGGCGCGCTTCTCGTACAGCCAGACCATTGCTCGTGCGGGTTACGGCACCTTGGCCGCCGGCCAGGGCGCGGGTACGCCGGGTGGTTCGACCATCAATGGGTTCCTGCCCACTGGTAACCAGAACAATCCGGGCATCCTGCCGCTCGAGTCCGACAACTTCGACCTTTCGTTCGAGTACTACTTCTCTGACACGGGCTACGTGTCGGTGGGTGCGTTCCAGAAGAACGTCGCGAACTTCATCGGTAACTCGGTGCAGCAGATCAATCTGTTCGGCATCACCAACCAGACCGGTGGTCCGTCGGCTCAGTCGGCCCTCACGTTCCTGCGTTCGGCGCAGTGCACCACGCAAAATGGTGGCAATGCGTGCGGAGTCGACGATTCGGCGCTGTTCACCGCGACCGCGATGTTGCTCAACCCGGGGACCTTCACGGACACGACCGGGACCTACACCGGCGGCTTGGCGAACTACAACGGAAGCAATGCGCAGCACGTGGCGTTTGCGACCAAGTACGACATCCTGCCGACGGCAGCGGATCCGCTCTACATCTTCAACGTCAATACTCCCGTCAACAACAAAGATGCCAAGATCCATGGCTTCGAGTTCGGCGGTCAGTACTTCTTCGGCGACAGTGGCTTTGGCGTTCTCGCCAACTACACCATCGTCCGCGGAGATGTTGGCTACGACGTGACCAGCGACCCGAACGTGAACCAGTTTGCCTTGACGGGTCTGTCCGACTCGGCGAACGCGGTGCTCATGTTCGAGAAGTTCGGCCTCTCGGCTCGCCTCGCCTACAACTGGCGCGATGAGTTCCTGTCGAATATCAACCAAGGTGGGTTTAGAAACCCGATCTACGTAGAAGCCTACGACCAGATCGACTTGAGCGTGGGTTATGACGTCAACGATCACATTGCTGTGTCGTTCGAAGCCATCAACCTGACCGGCGAAGACGTGCGTTGGCACGGTCGTTCGGTCAATCAGCTCTGGCGCTTGGAAGACCAGGGTGCTCGTTATGCCTTGGGAGCCCGCTACAAGTTCTAAGCAGAACTCGTAAAGGGTGATGATAATGAGAAGGCCGCTGGTTCATCAGCGGCCTTCTTCTATTTAAGGACCGGAAAATTCGAGGTTGCGATGACCAGACAGGTGCTGCTCAACAATATTGCGCACAAGGATCTGCGCGTGATCACGCGCCATGCCGCGGAGTTCGGCGACAACGTCGCCACGGTGATGACCGTACCCACCGAATTCGCCGACATGCAGCGCGAGTACCCGATCTTCTTCCGCAAGGACGCGAACACCGGGGAGTTCATGTCCATTGCACTGCTGGGGTTCGCCAAGGGCGAAAACCTGTTTGTCGACGAGCATGGCTGGAATGCTTCCTACATCCCTGGAGTCATCGCACGTGGGCCTTTTTTCATTGGCTTCCAGGAACGGGAGTCGGGTGGCGACCTGCAAAAGGAAGCCGTCATTCACGTGGATATGGATGATCCCCGCGTGAGCAAGACTGAAGGTGAGCCGGTGTTCCTTCCGCAGGGCGGCAACAGCCGTTATCTGGATCGCGTCGCCGCTATCCTCAATGGAATCAGTCAGGGCCTGAGCGTGAGCAAAGGCATGTTCGCCGCTTTCGCGGACGCCGAGTTGATCGAGCCGGTGAAGGTCGAGATCACATTCAATTCACAAGAGCAGTACAACCTGCTCGGCCTGCACACGATAAACCAGAAGAAGCTGGCCAACCTCGACGCCGAAACCCTTCACAAGCTCCATAAGTCGGGCTTCCTGCAGGGCGCGTTCCTGGTTGCGTTGTCGCTGAACAATGTGCAGCGGCTAATCGAACTCAAGGGCCGCCGTCTGCAGCGTCAGGCCGCGACCGCGTCATAGACGACTACACGTTCCCACAGGTGCGAGCAGTCGGCCACGAACTGTTTGTGGATCGGGTGATCCTGATAGATTTTCTGCCCGGCGGTGTCGTCGAAGAACAGCAGCTCTGAAGCGCTGTAACTGTTGTCGACCACGTCGCGTTTCTCGGTACTGGCCGGGATGCCGAAATGAACGCCGCGCACGGATTCGATCCTCGCCAGCGTGCGAAGGCCTTCGAGCAATCGCGCAAGGTCTTCCTTTGACTGCGGATTCTTCAACCAGAAGAACACGTGATGAACCAGCTTTGGATAGTTGCTCACTGCTGTGGCTCCGGCATTGGTTGCGGCGATGATAGTGGCGGCGGCGACGAAAGTTCTGCGTGACGTGCTCATGAGGACAACTCCGGGGTAAGCGCTGCGTGCGGGGTGCCGAGTCGTTGATAGGCGCTCTCGAGCGCCTGGCGAAAGCGCTCGTCGGACAGAAGGGCTGGAGGCAGAACTGCATCGCACACCGCAAATCTGGCCACATCGGCGCGCGCATCGCCGGTGCACGCGACACCAACGCTTGCAAGGCGGGGCGCGTCCGGATCGACAATAGTCACCCCGTCCTTCGCCTGCCGTACGACAAAGCGCATCCACGCCGCAATGGGCATTGCCAGGCGATGTATGGGCCGTCCGGCGCGCAGGGATTCCGCGATCGTGACGACGATGCGCACCGGCAGTTTTTTCGAACCATCCCAGGCGATCTGGCTCAGCAGGTGACGGATTCCCGGATTGCGAAACCGGGCGAGAACCGCCGAAATGTAGTGCTCGACGTCAAGGCCTGGCGCGGGCCCAAGGCTCGGCGTCAGATCCTCGGTCATGAGCAGCTCGACAAATTGCGCCAGCTGCTCATCGCGCATCGCATCGGCAACCGATTCGTGCCCCCGCAGCAGGCCGAGGTAGGCCAGCGTCGAATGCGGACCGTTCAGGAGTCGCAGCTTGGCACGATCATAGACACCCACGTCCTTGGTGAGCGTCACACCGACTGAAGCCCAGTCGGCATCGCGCATGACCGGCACGTCTTCGACCACCCACTGCGTGAACGGCTCGCGCTGAATCGGCCATTCATCGTGGACACCAGTGAGTGCCAGGGCGCGCTTGCGCAAGGCGTCGTCGGTGGCCGGTGTGATGCTGTCGACCATGGTGCGCGGGCAAGCCACTTCGGCTTCGATCCACCGCGCCAGGTCGTCATCGAAGCTGCGCGCGAACGCGACCAGTGCGCGATGCAGGACCGCGCCATTGTCAGGCAGATTGTCGCAGCTCAATACCGCAAATGGCGGTACGCCCGCGGCTCGCCGGCGCCGCAGACCTTCGACGATCCAGCCGATAGTGCTGCGTGGGTTCGCGTGATTCGCGAGATCGTGGGCGATATCGACGTTGGCGACATCCAGGTGATTCTTCGCATCGAGGCAGTAGCCTTTCTCCGTCACGGTCAGCGAGACGATTCGCGTATCACGCGCAGTGAGCCGCGCGAAAGCCGCACCGGTGTCCGTGGACCCCACGAGCAGCTCGCGGATCGCTCCGATGATGCGGGCGCGCGGCGCCGCGCCGAGATCCACCAGCGTGTACAACCCCTGTTGAGCACCCAGCGCGTCGCGCAGGCTCGTGCTCTTGAGCGACAGCGCGGAAATCGCCCAGCGTTTGTCGGAATGCAACAGCGTGTCCACGTAGAACGCCTGGTGTGCACGGTGGAAGGCGCCGGGGCCGATGTGCACGATGCCGAAGCGCGTCGCGCCGCGGTCATACGTGGGAAGGATCGTGCCGGAACGAACGGAATGCAGGCTCGCCTCGGTGAGGCGGGGCGGACTCATCAGGACCTCGCTATCTAACTAGTGATTGTGGCGCGGCGTCTTGCGTGCGACGCCGCGATACTTCACCGCCATCTCCATGACGGCGCCGCTGTCGAGTTGCCCGACGGTCGAGCGGTACAGTTCCTGCCAGGGTGTGGCGCTCTCCGGCACCGGCGGCAGACCTGCCTGCTTGCGTCGCGCAATCTCCTCATCGCCGACCAGCATGTCACAGCTGCCAGCGGCGAGGTCGATGCGGATCTTGTCCCCGGTCCGCAGCCACGCGAGTCCGCCGCCCGCAGCGCTTTCCGGAGAACAATTGAGAATCGATGGGCTGTCCGATGTGCCCGACTGCCGGCCGTCACCCAGCGTCGGCAGACTCATGATGCCGCGTTTGATCAGCGCATCCGGTGGCTGCATGTTCACGACTTCCGCCGAACCCGGCCAGCCGAGCGGGCCGGACCCGCGAATCACGAGGATGGTGTTCTCGTCGATGCCGAGCGCGGGATCGTTGATGCGCTCGTGATAGTCCGTGGAGCCGTCGAACACCACGGCCTTGCATTCGAAGCTGTCGCCGGCGCCGAGGTAGCGTTTGCGGAATTCTGGCGAGATGACGCTGGTCTTCATGATGGCGAAATCGAAGAGATTTCCCTTCAAGACCAGGAACCCGGCCTTTTCCTGCACTGGGTTTTCGAAAGTCGTGATGACTTCGCGATCGGTGGCGGAGCGTGCGGCGACGTATTCGTCGACATTCTGTGCCAATGAGCGGCCGGTAACCGTCAGCGTCTTGCCATCAATCTTGCCGGCGCGCAGGAGTTCCGTCAGCACCGCGGGCACACCGCCGGCGCGGTGGAACCGTTCGCCGAGGTATTTGCCCGCCGGCTGCATGTTTACGAGCAGCGGAATTTCGCGTCCGTACTCCATCCAGTCGCGCGGCGTGATCTCGATACCCGCATGGCGCGCCATGGCAACCAGGTGTGGCTGGGCATTCGTCGAACCACCAATCGCCGCGATGGCGGTGATCGCGTTGAGGAACGACGGGCGCGTCAGGATTTTCGACGGACGCAGATCTTCATACGCGAGCTCGACGATACGGCGTCCGGTTTCGTAGGAAATCTGGCCGCGTTCACGATACGGCGCCGGAATCGCCGCGCAGCCGGGCAGCGACAGCCCGAGCACTTCCGCCACGGCGTTCATGGTGGAAGCCGTGCCCATGGTGTTGCAATGACCGAGCGAGGGCGCCGACGCTGCGGCCGCATCGAGGAACTGCTTTTCAGTGATCTGGCCGGCGGCGAGCTTGCGCCGCGAACGCCAGATGACCGTGCCCGAGCCCACCAGGTCCCCGTCATGCCAGCCGTCGAGCATGGGGCCGCCGGAAAGCACGATGGCGGGTATGTCTACCGTCGAAGCCGCCATGACCTGCGCGGGCGTGGTCTTGTCGCAACCGGTGGTCAACACCACGGCGTCGATCGGATACCCGTGCAGGATTTCCACGAGTCCGAGATACGCGAGATTGCGATCGAGCGCCGCGGTGGGTCGGCGGCAGTTTTCGAAAATCGGATGCAGCGGGAATTCCATCGGCACACCGCCGGCGTCGCGGATGCCTTCGCGCACGCGCTTCACCGTATCGAGATGCACGCGATTGCAAGGCGTGAGATCGCCGCCGGTCTGGGCGATGCCGATGATGGGTTTTCCCGAGAGCAGCTCGTTGGCGGTCAGCCCATAGTTCATGAAGCGCTCGAGATACAGCGCCACCATGTCGAGGTGCTTCGGATCGTCGAACCAGTCGCGCGAACGGAAGCGCCGACGCGGCTGTACCTGGGTAGTTTGATCAGATGCCATGCGACACGATTCCTTGGGGCAGGCCGGGCACGTCGATGCGCGCGCTAAACAGGCCGCCAGCGAGCGGCTGTTGTTTGCGCTGTTCCGCATCGAGCGCGACGTGCGCCGTGGTGATGTAGAGAGTACGAAGATCGTCGCCGGAAAACGCGGCCTTGGTTACCGCGGAGCAGGGCAGGCGCAAAGTGGTCAGCAGTTCGCCCTTGGGCGAATAGCGCTGCAACCCCCAGCCACCGAATACGCCGGTCCACAGGCATCCTTCGGCATCGACGATGGGACCGTCCGGATATCCGCCACCGGCTGCGAATCTTGCAAACACTCGCTTGTTGGCGAGCACGCCGGTGCGCGCGCGGTCGAAGGCATAGATGATGCCAGCGAGAGTATCGGTGTGGTACAGCACGCGGCCATCCGGACTTTCGGCGGGGCCATTGCTGACCACGTAACCCGGGTCGCGCCGCACACAACCAGCGTCGTTGAGCTGGTACAGCGCGCCGCTCGGGTCCACCTCGTTGTCGTCCATCGAGCCGAACCACAGGAACCCTTCCGAATCGACGAAACCGTCGTTCAGCCGGTTGTTAGGTGAGTGCGGCTCGACCACGTGCAACAACGCGAAGTTGCCGGTTTGGGGATTGAAGCTGTGCAATCCTGTCTTGAGGCCCGCGATCATCAATCCGCTGCGCGTGGGCACCACGAAGCCAACACGCGCGGGAGCCGGCCAAGATTGTTGCGCGCCGCTCGCCGGATGAAAGCGGTGAATCGCCGGAGCCTTGATGTCGACGAACCATACGGCCTGCTCGGCCGCGGACCAGACTGGTCCCTCACCGAGGATTGCGCCTATCGGCCAGACACACTCGACGTCCGTCATTTCCTTTACCGGTAACCGCCATCCACCCAGTAGTTGTGCGCAGTACACATGCGAGCGTCATCGGAAGCCAGGAATAGCACCATCGCCGTGACGTGGATGGGATCGACGCGCACTTTGAGGCACTGCTGCGCGAGGATCTTGGCTTCTTCTTGCGGCGTATGCCAGAGCTTCATCTGACGCGGGGTGCGGATCGCGCCTGGCACCACGCAATTGACCCGAATATTCGACTCGCCGAGATCGCGCGCCAGCGCGCGCGTCAGGCCCTCGATGCCCGCCTTGGAAGTCTCGTAAACCGAGAGGTTTTCGATGGCCGAATGCCACGACACCGAGCCCAGGTTGATGATCGAACCCCCGCCGGCCTTTTTCATGCCCGCAGTGACGAACTGCGAGCTGAAGAACATGTGGCGCAGGTTCACCGCGATCCGCTGTTCCCAATACACCGGCGTCACTTCTTCGAACTTGTGCCGATCGTCATTCGCCGCGTTGTTCACCAGCACGGACACGGGGCCGGCTTTGGCTTCGACAGACGCCAGCGCGGCGCGCAGCGCCTCGGTGTCGGTTACGTCGGTCATCATGAATTGCACGCCATTGCCGAGGCGTGCGGCCAGCGCTTTTGACTCGCTGTCGGCGACATCGAGAAAGAAGACCTTCGACTTCTGACGCGCGAACCCTTCAACCATCACCTCACCGATGCCGGAACCGCCGCCCGTGATGACGACAGTCTTGTTGGCCAGTGAAGGATATACAGCGTGAGTCATGTCAGGCCCAGGTGTAGCTGGTCTTGATCTGCGTGTAGAACTCGACCGCCGCGAAACCCTGTTCGCGCGGCCCAAAGCTCGACTTGCGCGTGCCGCCGAACGGCACGTGGTAGTCGACGCCTGCTGTCGGAAGATTCGTCATGACCATGCCAGCGCGCACGTTGCGCACGAAATGGCGCGCATATTTGAGCGAACTGGTCATGATGCCGGCCGACAGTCCGAATTCACCGGCGTTGGCCACGGCCAGTGCTTCGTCATAGTCTTTTACGCGAACGGTGGAGGCCACCGGGCCAAAGACTTCCTCCATGTTGATACGCATATCCTGACGTGTGTCGGCGATGAGCGCCGGAGCGACGTAGTAGCCCGGAGTGCCGAGCGTCAGCACTTCACCGCCGACGACTTTTCGGCCGCCTTGCTGCGTGGCTACGTCCACATAAGAAAGAGTGGTTTCGAGCTGCGCCTGGCTCGCAAGCGGCCCCATCTGCGAGTCCGCGGCGAGTGCGTCGCCGACTTTCAGGCTCTTGACGCGCGCCGCCAGCGCTTCGACGAATTTGTCGTGGATGTTCTGCGTGACGATGATGCGGCTCGAGGCCGTGCAGCGCTGGCCGGTGCCGAAGAACGCGCCGTCGAGCGCGCATTGAACGGCGCGATCGAGGTCGCAGTCGTCGAGAACCAAGAGCGGATTCTTGCCGCCCATCTCGAGCTGGATGCGCGCGTTGTGCGACATCGCACCCTTCGCGACCGCCGCGCCCGTGCTCTGGCCGCCGGTGAACGACACGCCGGCGACGTCAGGATGTTCGACGAGCGCGCCGCCCATCGAACCGCCGCCAAGGATCAGGTTGAAGACACCCTTGGGGAAACCCGCTTCGTGAATGACCTCGGTGAGCGCGTGCGCCGTCGCTGGTGTCAGCGATGCGGGCTTGATGACGACGGTGTTTCCGAAGGCGAGTGCCGGTGCGCTCTTCCATGCCGGAATTGCAATTGGAAAGTTCCACGGCGTTATCAATCCGAAGACGCCGAGCGGCTCGCGATAGGTTTCGACGGCGACACCGGGACGCGTCGAATCGAGCGTCAGGCCGTGGCGACGAAGCGCCTCGCCGGCGAAATATTTGAAGATGCGCGCCGCGCGCATGACTTCGCCTTTGCCTTCGGGCAACGTTTTACCTTCTTCGCGCGAGAGCAGTCGCCCGAGGTCATCGGCGCGCGCCATGATGGCGGAGCCCACCTTGTCGAGCAGGTCTGATCGCACTTCCGGGCTCGCATTTGCCCAGGCCGGAAAGGCGGCCTTCGCCGCGGCAACCGCGGCGTTTACGGTGGATTTGTCACCACCGGGGACCTTGGCGACGACGTCACGGGTGTCGGACGGATTCAGGCTCTCCGAGGCGGGCGAACCCGCCACCCATTGGCCGTCGATGTAATGGGAAAGCTGTTTTGTATCACTCACGTTTTGTATTCCATTCAATTGTTCAGCAGGCCGCGCCGCACCAGGTTGCGCATCAAATCCGCAATTCCGAAGGACCACGGTGGGGCCTGGTCACAGGTGGTCACCTTGTTTTCTAACACACCGAGCTTCTCGGTGGACACCCGGACGACGTCGCCGGTCTTGTGCGTGAAACCCTGCCCGGCGACTCCGCGATCCACGATGGGCGCGAACATCGTGCCGAGGAACAGCGCGAAACCGTCCGGGTAGCAATGGTGCTTGCAGATCGTCTGGCCGACGAGCTCGGTCGGATCGCGGCTGATCTGCGCCATGGAGCTCTGGCCCTCGAGCCTGAAGCCTTCGGGACCGTCGATTTCCAGCCGAACGACACAGTTGCGCACGTCGTCGAGCGTGTACTTGCCGTCGAACATGCGGATGAACGGTCCGATCGCGCACGAGGCGTTGTTGTCCTTGGCCTTGCCTAACAACAATGCGCTGCGGCCTTCGATGTCGCGCAGGTTCACGTCGTTGCCGAGCGAGGCGCCGAGGATGCGACCGGCACTATCTACCGCCAGCACGATTTCGGGTTCCGGATTGTTCCAGGCGGAATCGGAGCGCACCCCGATCCAGTCGCCCCAGCCGACAGTCGAGAGCGTCGGCGACTTGGTGAAGATTTCCGCATCGGGGCCAATCGCCACCTCGAGATACTGCGACCACAGGCCGTCGGCGATCAGCGCGGTCTTGAGTTTCCTGGCCTGCTCGGAGCCGGGTTTCACCGCGCGGATGTCGGCACCGATGCGGTCGCGCAGGGAGGCGCGCAGTGAATCCGCTTTGCTGGCATCGCCGCGGCATCGCTCCTCGATCACGCGTTCCATGGCGGAAATCGCAAACGTGACGCCGCTCGCCTTGATGCATTGCAGATCGAAAGGGGAGAGCAGGCGCACGTCTTTCGAACCCGCGAACTCGCGCGCGAGTCCAAGGGATTCCAGCGGGCCGAGATCATTGCCTGCGGGTATCTCGCCATTCCAGGCGTTCAACAGCTGCGACACGGTCGCGGCGTGACGCGACACATCGCGCACACGGCCTCCGGCAACGACAACAGGTGTGGGCCCCTCGCGCGTCAGGATTCGGCCGACGAGCACGGCATCGCGCCAGTCTGAAGGAAGATGTTCGATCATAAGTTTTAAAAAGGAACCCCGCTGTGCAAGCACAGCGGGGTTCCGGATTGACGACGCTGGTTCAGGCCGGCGACTTTTTCCAGAGTTTCTGCATGTTCTCGAGCGACATGCCTTTGCTTTCCGGTACGAACTTCCAGACGAACAGTGCCGCCAGCACACTGAAGCCACCATACAGCCAGTAGGCGAAGCCGTGGTTGAACGAGGCCGTGAGAGCCGTATTGCCGTCCATGATGTTGAACGTCACGGTAACCACCCAGTTCATGAACCACTGCGCCGCCACGGCGATGGCCATCGCCTTGTCGCGGATCGAGTTCGGGAAGATCTCCGCGAGCATCACCCACACGACCGGACCCCACGACAGCGAGAATCCCGCGATGTAAATGCAGACCACGATCAGCGCGCCGAGAGCCACCGAGCCCGCGTTGAACATGAAGCCCAACGCTGTCATCGACACGGCCATGATGATGGCGCCGAGGATCAGCAGCGGTTTGCGGCCCCACTTGTCCACCGTGACAGTGGCGATGAGGGTGAACACGACCATCACGATGCCCATGATGACCGTGCTGGCGAATGATGCATCGCCCTTGAAGCCCATGTTGTTGAACATCTGCGGGCCGTAGTAGAGCACCGCGTTGATGCCCACCAGCTGCTGGAAGACGGACAGCATGATGCCGACGACGAGCACCAGGCCGCCGTAGGAGAACAACTTGCCCGCGGTTTCTTTCAACGAGGCATCGATTTCCGCGAGTACCACCTTGGCTTCATCCGCATTCGCCAGCTTCGTGAGCACTTCGCGCGCTTTTTGCTCTTTTCCTTTGAGCATCAGGCCGCGCGGCGTTTCCGGAACGAAGAACAGCAGCAGCACGAAGATGCCGGCCGGGATGGCGCAGCACGCGAGCATCCAGCGCCAGCCTTCGGTATTCACCCAGGTCGGGTCGCCGTCGCCGCCAAACTTCTTGATGAAGTAGTTCACGAAGTACGAAATCGTGATGCCGCTGACGATCGCGATCTGCTGATAGGTCACGAGCGCGCCGCGCTTCGACGGCGGCGCGATCTCGGCGATGTACATCGGCGCGAGCATCGAGGCCAGGCCGATGCCCATGCCGCCGAAGAGGCGATGACCGATGAAGTTCGTGATGTTGTCGCCGAAGTGAACGTACGGCGCGCTTTCGAAAAACAGGTTGAGGAACCAGATCAATACGTTGATCAGCGGCGTGAGCAGCGAACCCAGGTGGCCGAGAGTCGACTCTGGCCAGGCGGATCCGAGCGACGAGACGAAGAACAGCACGCCGGCGACGATGAGGCCGCCGCGCCGTCCGAGGAAGTGAGCAACGACGCCACCGAGAGCGCCGCCGATGAGGCAGCCCCACAACGCACCGGCGATGGTGAACCCTTCAAGGCTGAGGCGCGCGCCTTCCGTCAGGCCCATCGGCGCGACGAAATTCTGCTTGATCGCGTCAGTCGCGCCGGAGATCACGGCGGAGTCGTAACCGAACAGCAATCCGCCCAGTGCGGCGATGATCGTGAGGGCAATGAGAAGACCCGAATGGGTGCTTGCACCCGGGGTCGTACCTGAGGCTTGAGACACGCGCTATCTCCTTGACTGGATTATGTTTTTCGACCCCGCTGGCGTGCGCGTCACGCGCCCCCCGTTCAGCGGTCGCGGAAGCGTAGTGATAGCGTTATCAGATAGCAAGCCGAGGGAAGTTTACGGCGATTTCGCGCGCAGAAAGCGATGGGTTTTTGCTGGACTCAGGGCTTGCGCGGAGGAGCGACTGAATCGCGCTTCACGAGCACGTACGGCACGAGGTGATCCACCGCCTGGTGAACGTGCCTGTCGTTCGGTCGGCGGATCTTGTGCAGCAGCAGGTTGATGGCGGCTTCGGCCATGGCGGCGATTGGCTGGCGAACGGTGGTGAGTTCCGGCCACACCGTGGTGGCGATCGGCGTGTCATCGAAACCAACCACCGAAAGATCGTTGGGTACATCGAGCCCGCGCCGGTGGGCCACGGAAATCGCGGCGGCGGCCATGTCGTCATTGCTGGCGAAGATGGCCGTGGGCATGCGCTTTCGTGCCAGGAGCTTCTCGGTGGCTTCGAGTCCGGATTTGTACGAGAAGAAACCCTGGATGACCAGCGCCGGGTCGACTTCAATACCGCTTTCTTCCATCGCCGCCTCGAAACCCGCCAGGCGTTGTGCGCTCGCGGTTTGCGTTGGCTGGCCCTTGATGAAGGCGATGCGTGAATGTCCCTGGGCGATCAGGTGCAGCGTCATCTCGCGCGCGGCATGGAAATCATCGATGCGCACGCACGAGACGTCGTCACGCGCGCGGCCGGTAGCTAGGGCGACGACCGGTACGCCTTCGGCGGCGAACGCGGCGGCGATGGCTTTCGACTCGCACAGCGGCGGCGGCAGGATCACTCCGGCGATGCCTTCGGAAAGTTTTTGCGCTGCGGCCTTCTCCGCGGCGGGCTTGAGATTGTCCCAGCGATCGAGCACCAGTTGCGACGCGGTGCGGTGCGAGCCATCGAGCGCGCCGACCAACATTTCGCTGAGGTACGACGCACTCGGGTTCGAATAGATGATGGCGATACGCGTGTCGCGCGCGCCGGCCAGCACGCGCGCCGCGGGATTCGGCCGGTAGTTGAGCGCGCGCACCGCTTCCATGACGGTTTCACGCGTCGAGTCGCGCACGTTGCTTTCGCCGTTGATGACGCGCGAGACGGTCATCGGCGACACGCTCGCATGGCGAGCCACCTCGTGAATGGTGACGGCGCTGCCCTTGCGTCGACTGGTTCTTTCACCAACGCGCGGCGTGCCGTCGTTACTGCGATCCCTTGTCTCGCTCAATCGTCCACCCGGCTACTGGCGTGAGGCTTGCGTTAGCGGTAACAATAGGTTCAACGCGCTATCAAAGTCCAATGCCGCGATGAACTTCAGACCGCTAACCGCATGCCTCGCCTTGCTTGCCTGCTCGCTGCCAGCAGGCGCCGAGGACGGATATGACTTATGGCTGCGGTATCGCGCAATCGACAGCGCGGACTACCCCGGCTTCGAGACTTCAGTTCGCCAGCTTGTCGCGGCTCCCGATTCGCCCACACTCGCAGCGGCCGGACGCGAACTCGAACGCGGCCTTTCGGGCCTGCTCGGCCGGCCGATACCGGTAGTCCGCGAGGCAAGCGAGGCTGGCGCGGTTTTCTACGGGACGCCGCGCAGTTCTGCGCTGATAGCTGGATTGCCGCTGTCGCTCGAGCGCGCCGGCCCCGAAGGATTCGTGATTCGCAGCGTCAGCGTCAATGAAAAGCCGGCGATCGTCATCGCGGCCAATTCGGACGTCGGCGTTTTGTACGGCGCGTTTCATTTCCTGCGCCTGATCCAGACGCATGAAAGGCTCGCGACGCTCGACATCGTCTCGCAGCCGCGCACCCGCATTCGCGTGCTCAACCATTGGGACAATCTCGACGGTCACGTCGAGCGCGGTTACGCGGGGCAGTCGATCTGGGACTGGCACAAGCTGCCCGGATATCTCGATCCGCGTTACACCGATTACGCTCGCGCTTGCGCCTCGATTGGAATCAACGGCGCGGTGCTCACCAACGTGAACGCCAACGCCACCAGCCTCACGCCGGCGTATCTCGAGAAAGCGGCGGCGCTCGCCGGCGTGTTGCGACCCTACGGCGTGCGCGTTTATCTCACCGCGCGTTTCAGCGCACCGATCGAGCTCGGCGGACTGAAAACCGCCGACCCGCTCGACCCGCAGGTGCGCGCCTGGTGGAAAGCCAAGATCGACGAGATCTACGGCTTCATTCCCGATTTCGGCGGCTTCCTCGTCAAGGCGAACTCGGAAGGCCAGCCCGGCCCGCAGGACTACAAACGCAGCCACGCCGACGGCGCAAACGTGCTCGCCGAGGCGCTCGCGCCGCACGGCGGCGTGGTGATCTGGCGTGCGTTCGTCTATTCCAGCGAAGCACCCGACGATCGCGCCAAACAGGCATACAACGAGTTCGTGCCGCTGGACGGAAAGTTCGCCACCAACGTCCTGGTGCAGGTGAAGAACGGTGCGATCGATTTCCAGCCGCGCGAGCCGTTTCATCCATTGTTCGGCGCGATGCCGAAGACGCCGCTGATGATGGAATTCCAGATCACCAAGGAATACCTGGGATTCGCCACGCACCTCGTTTACCTGGCGCCGCTGTTCAAGGAGGCGCTGGACGCGGACACGCGCGTGCGAGGCAAGGGTTCGACGGTGGCGAAAGTCGTCGACGGTGAACTGCACGGCTACAAACAAACCGGCATGGCGGGCGTGTCCAATATCGGCGCCGATCGCAATTGGACCGGCTCGCAGTTCAACCAGGCGAACTGGTTCGCCTTCGGTCGGCTCGCCTGGGATCCGTACCTGAGCTCGCAGTCCATCGCGCAGGAATGGGTGCGCATGACGTTTACGAACGACCCGGCCTTCGTCGCGCCCGTGGTGGCGATGATGATGGGCTCGCGCGAAGCGGCGGTGGATTACATGACACCGCTCGGCCTTCATCACCTGATGGGCACAGGGCATCACTACGGCCCGGCACCCTGGGTCAACGATCTCAACCGCGCCGACTGGAACCCGACTTACTACCATCGCGCCGACGCGCTCGGCATCGGCTTCGAGCGGGGTCCCACGGGCAGCGGTGCAACCGCACAGTACGCGCCTGAAGTTGCGGCGCAGTTTGCCAGCCTGAAGAAGACGCCCGAGCAGTTCCTGCTCTGGTTCCATCACGTGCCATGGGACTACCGCATGGCGTCGGGGCGCATCCTCTGGGATGAACTGGTGTACCGCTATTCGCACGGCGTGGAAGTAGTTGGGCAGATGCGCCGCACCTGGGCGGGGCTGGAACGCTATGTGGACGCGGACCGGTTCGCGCAGGTCGCGGCATTTCTCGCCATCCAGGAACAGGAAGCCCGGTGGTGGCGCGATGCCTGTATCGCCTACTTCCAGACTTTTTCGAAGCGTCCGTTGCCGATGGGATTCGCGCCGCCAGCGCATCCGCTCGAGTATTACCAGGCACTGAAGTTTCCATACGCACCCGGCCGTTGAACGGCCGGCGAGGGGTTGTGATGCGTGCCGCAGTGTTTTCTTGCGCATTCCTTTCTCTTGTCGCCACTGCGGTACGGGCGGAAGCCCCGCCGCCTCCGCTCGAGCTCACCGCCGAGCAGGATCACCGAATGATGATGGACCAGCTCGGGATCGCGAGCATTCGTCCGGGTGCCAACGGCCGCGATGCGAATGCTGCCAATGCGGCCAACTACGATGAGAGCCAGGGCAATCCCTATCCTGTGCTGCCCGATGCGCTGAAGCTCGACAACGGCAAGCCCGTCAAGAATTCGCGGCAGTGGTGGAGCAAGCGACGGCCGCAGATCGTCGAGCACTTCGACCGTGAGGTGTACGGCAGGATGCCGAAGAACGTGCCGGGCGTGAGCTGGTCGGTGGTGGAATCAAGGGAAGAAATGAAGGGCGCCGCCGCGGTGCTCACGCGCAAGCTTCTCGGCCACGTCGACAACAGCGGCTATCCACTGATCAACGTCGACATCGAGCTCTACCTGACTACTCCGGCGGCCGCGAAAGGCGTGCCGGTCATCATCGAATTCTTTCCGCCCGAGTGGGCGGCGCGCCTCCCGCCGCAACCCTCGCCGACCTGGCAGGAGCAGGTCATCGCGCGCGGTTGGGCTTACGCGATCCTGTCGCCGACCAGCATCCAGGCCGACAATGGCGCCGGCCTCACGCGCGGCATCATCGGCCTCGTGAACAAGGGTCAGGCGCGCAGGCCGGATGATTGGGGAGCGTTGCGTGCCTGGGCGTGGGGGGCTTCGCGCGCCCTCGACTATCTAGCCACCGATCCTGCGGTGGACGCGAAGCGCGCCGTCATCGAAGGCGTGTCGCGCTACGGCAAGGCATCGCTGGTCACGATGGCGTACGAGCCGCGATTTGCCGTCGGATTCATCGGCTCGTCGGGCATGGGGGGCGCGGCGTTGCATCGCCGGCGAATCGGTGAATTGCTCGAGAATGTCGCTGGCAGCGGCGAATATCACTGGATGGCCGGCAACTACATCAAGTATGCGGGTCCGCTGACCGCCAAGGATTTGCCGGTGGATTCACACGAGCTCATCGCGCTCGCCGCACCGCGACCGCTGTTCATCGGCGCGGGAAATCCCGCACAGGGCGACGCGTGGGTCGATCCTCGCGGCATGTTCATGGCAACCGTGGCGGCCAGCCCTGTGTACCGCCTGCTGGGCAGGCGGGCACTGGAAACGAGTGACTTTCCGCCCATCGAGACGCCGCTCACGGATGGCGAGCTCGCCTACCGGCAGCATGCGGGCGGACACACTTCGGGGCCGAACTGGCCGACTTTTCTCGACTTCGCCGCGCGCTACTTCAAGTAGTTAGAAAACGCAGGAATGGGGACACTCCCCATTTCCTAGCAAAAAGGGCCGGACCTCAAGGAGATCCAGCCCTTTTTTCCGAAATGGGGAGCGTCCCCTACCAGTCCCACATCGTGCCGTCCTCGAGACGCGCGATAGGCAGTTGCTTCGGCGAGTAGGGATACCTGGCGGCGAGCTTCTCGTCGATGGTCACGCCGTGCCCGGCGCTCTCGCCGCAGAACAGCCGGCCGTCGCTGAACGTGTAGTCGTGCGGAAACACCGCGTCGGTTTCCGGCGCGTGCTTCATGTATTCCTGGATGCCGAAGTTGGGCACCCAGGTGTCGAAGTGCAGCGCGGCGCCCATGCACACGGGTGAGAGATCCGTGGCGCCATGGAATCCGGTGCGCACGCCGTGCAATGCGGCGAAGTCGGCAATGCGCCGCACGTGCGTGATGCCGCCGCCGTGCACGATGGTCGTGCGGATGTAGTCGATGAGCTGGTTCTCGATGAGATATTTGCAGTCCCAGATCGAATTGAAAATTTCGCCCACGGCGAGCGGCGTCACCGAGTGCTTGCGAATGAGCTCGAAGCTCTTCTGATTTTCCGCGGGCGTTGCATCTTCGAGCCAGAACAACCGGTAGGGTTCGAGGTCGCGCGCGAGCCGCGCCGCCTCGATGGGCGAGAGGCGGTGATGCACGTCGTGCAGCAACTCGATGTCCGGCCCGTGATCCTTGCGAAGGCGTTCGAATAATTTTGGAACCACGGCGAGATATTTCGGCGTCGTCCACACCGTTTCCGCCGGCAGCTCGCTCTCGGCAGGCTCGTAGGCATTCTTCAGATTCGAAATGCCGTAGGCCTTCTTGATTCCCGGTACGCCGCACTGCACGCGTACGGCTTTGTAGCCCTGGGCGATGTATTTGCCGACTTCGGCGCAGGCTTCGTCGATGTCCTTGCCATTCGCGTGGCCGTAAACGAGCACCCCTTCGCGCGACCGTCCGCCGAGCAGCTGGTGCAGTGGCTGGTTGCTCATCTTGCCGAGGATGTCCCACAGAGCGACGTCCACCGCGGCGATTGCCGTCATCGTTACCGGACCGCGCCGCCAGTACGCACCGCGATAGAAAAACTGCCAGATGTCTTCGATGCGCCCCGCGTCGCGGCCGATGAGATTCGGCACCAGGTGATCTTTCAGATATGACGCCACCGCGAGTTCGCGACCATTCAATGTTGCGTCGCCGATACCGCTAACACCTGAGCGCGTGACAATTTTCAGCGTGACGAAATTGCGCGCCGGACAGGTGACGATGACTTCGGCGGCGACGATCTCTCGATCCTTGGCCGACCCGGTGTTTGCCAATCCAGCATTTGTAATATTCGCGCTCATAATGCTTACGCCCATTGCCCCATCAAAAGATAAGAACTAGTGTCGCCCGCCGCGGCCGGCACTTGGTCGGCCGTCACCGGGCCCGCATACTACCAATATGGACAAACTCAATCCTGATCGGCTTTTCCCGGCCGATCCTTCCACTCGGTCGATTGCCCGGCGTCTCTACGAGCTCGTCAAAGACCTGCCGATCATCAGCCCGCACGGACACACCGACCCAAAATGGTTCGCGGACAACAGCCATTTCCCTGATCCGGCGAGTCTCCTGCTGACGCCCGATCATTATGTGTTCCGCATGCTCTACAGCCAGGGTATCAAGCTCGAGGATTTCGGCGTGGCGCGTGTCGACGGTGGCGCCACCGAGCGCGACTCACGCAAGATCTGGCGATCGTTCGCGTCTCACTACTACCTGTTTCGCGGCACGCCTACGCGAATGTGGTTCGACTGGGTGCTGTCGAGCATTTTCGAGGTGCCGATTCCGCTGACGCCGGAAAATGCCGATGCCACTTACGATCGCATCGCCGAGCGTCTGCAGAAACCCGAATTCCGCCCGCGCGCGCTGTTCGAAAGATTCAATATCGAAGCGCTGGCGACCACCGAGTCGCCGCTCGACGATCTGCTGCACCACGTCACCATCCGCAAAAGCGGCTGGCACGGGCGCGTCATCACCGCTTATCGCCCCGATCCCGTGGTCGATCCGGACACCGTCGGTTTTCTCGACAACCTCAAGAAATTCAGCGCAATCACCGGAGAAGACGCGCTGAGCTGGCGCGGCTATCTCGCGGCGCATCGCAAGCGTCGGGCTTTTTTTGCGGTCATGGGCGCCACCTCGACCGACCACGGACATCCAACCGCGCGCACCGCGGACCTGAGTCCATCCGATGCCGAGGCGCTGTTCGTGCGTATCGCGAAGGGCGCCCAGAATCCGGGCGATGCGGATCTGTTCCGTGGCCAGATGCTCACCGAGATGGCGCGCATGAGCATCGACGACGGGCTGGTGCTGCAGATTCACCCCGGCGCCTGGCGCAACCACAACGGGCCACTGTTCGATCGCTTTGGTGCAAATGTCGGCGCGGACATTCCGACCGCCACGGACTACGTCGGGAACCTGCGTCCGCTGCTCAACCGGTTCGGTAACGACCCGGCGCTTTCCATCATCGTTTTCACGCTCGACGAGAGCACCTACGCACGCGAACTGGCGCCGCTCGCCGGGCACTACCCGGCGCTCAAGCTCGGGCCGGCGTGGTGGTTCCATGACAGCCCGGAAGGGATGATGCGGTTTCGCGAGCAGACTACCGAGACCGCGGGTTTCTACAACACCGTCGGCTTCAACGACGATACGCGTGCCTTCATGTCCATTCCTGCGCGCCACGACGTGGCGCGGCGCGTCGACTGTTCGTTTCTTGCGCGAATGGTCGTCGAGCACCGCTTGCCGGAAAACGAGGCAGTGATCCTGGCGCCGCAGCTCGCCTACGAATTTCCCAAGGCAGCGTACAAACTTTGAGCGAAGAATATCGAGAGGGGGGCCTGCCGGATGAGTCCTAACAACGTTTCGGATGACACCGGTAGCAATCGATCCGGCGCCCTCGCTGCCGGCGTTGGCAGCTATCGCTGGGTCATCTGCGCACTGTTGTTCTTCTCGACGACCATCAACTACATCGATCGCAATTCGCTGTCGGTGCTCAAAACGACGTTGCAGGGTGCCCTCGGCTGGACCGACGTCGACTACGGCTGGATCACCACGGCGTTCACGTTCGCGTACGCAATGTTCCCTTCGCTGATCGGATTCTTCGTCGACAAGTTCGGTGTCAAGAAAGCACTCGCCGGCGCGCTGATCCTCTGGTCTGTGGCGGCGGCTGCGCATGGCCTGGTCGCCACCGTGGTCGGCTTCATGATCGTCCGTTTCGTTCTGGGTCTCGCGGAAGCAGCCAACTTCCCGGCGTCGATCAAGGCCGTGGCGATGTGGTTTCCGCAGAAGGAACGCGCCCTGGCCACCGGCATTTTCAACTCCGGCACCAGCGTCGGCGTCATCGTTTCGGGCGGCGTCGTGGCAATCGCAACCGCCTGGGGCTGGCAGTCGGCCTTCGTGTTCATCGGCGTGCTCGGCCTGGTGTGGCTGGTGTTCTGGCAGAAATATTTCGACACGCCGGAAAAGCATCCGCGTCTCAGCGCAGCAGAGATCAACTACATCAAGTCCGGACTGCCGCCGGCGACGCAATCCGTGAAAGTGCCGTGGCACATGTTGCTGCGCTATCGGGAGATCTGGCCGTTCCTCATCGGCAAATTCATCACCGATCCGGTGTGGTGGTTCTACCTTTTCTGGTTGCCGTCGTACCTGGAACGAGAGCGCGGCCAGAATCCGCTCAATGCAGGACTCTGGGTCGCCGTCATTTACACCGGCTCGTCAGTGGGATCGATCCTCGGCGGTTGGCTGTCCGGACATCTCATGAAACGCGGTTGGCCCGTCGGCAAGGCGCGAATGACGACCATGATGTTGGCCGCCATTTTCATGCCCGGCTCGATCCTCGCGTACTACGCCGAGAGCTTCACCACTTGCGTGGTGTTCATCACCTTGGCCACGGCGTGTCATCAGGCGTGGTCGGCAAACCTGTTCACCAATGCCACGGACATGTTTCCGCAGAAGGTTTCCGGATCGGTCGTCGGGCTCGGCGCCACCGCCGGCGGCATCGGCGGCATGTTCATGACGCTGCTGGTCGGTCTCGCCGTGCAATGGACGGGCACTCAGCAGATCGCATTTGTCCTCGCCGGCGTCATGCACGTGCTCGCGCTCACGCTGTTCTGGTTCTGGTTCAAGGCGCGATTCGTCCAGGTCAACGTGGACGCGGGCCTCGATACACGTGCCATGCATCGCGGCCTCGTGATTGCCGGCCTGGGCGTGCTCGGGGTCGGTCTCTGGCTGCTGTCGTTCGTCACGCAGCGATGGGATTACATCGTCAGCATCGTCAAGTTTTCGGGGGCCCTGCAGGCGGCGATTGCCGCCGGCGGATTTGGCCTCATCGGTCTCGCGCTCGGTTACGCCGGAATGCCGAAGAAGCCGCGGGCTGTCTAGCGCGATCCAACCTTGCGCGGTACGGCCGAATAGCGCCGCCGCTTTTCGGCGGCCACGGCGCGCGCGCGCTCCATTTCCCTGACCTCGGTGATCTTGAGCATGTCGTCGATCACGCGTGAGATGTGCGCGTGCATGGCCGATCTCGCAGCCTCGGGATCGCGGCGCTTCAGCGCGCGCAGGATCGCGGCGTGCTCTTCGACTGGTGGCTTCGAGCCACCCGCGCGGCTCTTGTCGTCCATCGAATGGCTCTGCGGCGATCGGGATCGTGCGTCCCACAAAGTCTGGACCGCAGTGATGAGGCCGCTGTTTTGCGTTGAGACTGCAATCAATTCATGGAAGCGGCGATCGACTTCCTCGCTCATGAGGATCTCGTTCTGCTGGTTATCGTTGCCCATCTCCACCAGCAGCCCGGACAGCTCCTTGAGCTGAGAATCGTCGATTCTCAATGCAGCCAGGGCGCAGATTTCGCCCTCGATCACCCGCCGGGCCTCGAGCAGCTCGAACGGGCCGATATCCTTGACGCTCTCCCGACCGCTGGGCGGCTGCCGGCTCTTCACGTAGACGCCAGAGCCCAGCCGAACGTCGACCAGCCCGTCGAGCTCCAGCGCAATGATGGCCTCGCGCACCGTCGGCCGCGAAATCCCGAACTCCTGCGCCAGCTCCCGCTCCGATGGCAGCCGCTCCCCAACCTTGTGTTTGCCGTCGGCAATCGCCTTCGCAAGCTTTCGGGATATCTGTTCGTAGAGGCGTCGTGCTTCGGCCATGCCGGAAGTATCTGTGTAGCTGCGCCCCTCAACAAGCAAATCCGTCCACATTAGCCGCGAACTGGTCTGCCAACTGGTCAGGGCGGTTATTGCATTTGGCCTGACCAGTTTGTTACGGTGTCGCCCGGGGGCTGCGACTGTCAGCGGCAAATCGGCCAAAAAAATCGGCCAGGATTGAGGGGCGACCTATGATCAAGAATTCACCACATTTCCAGGTTTCATTACTGGCCGCGGCTGTGTCTGCGGCTCTGGCTTCCACTGCGGCATCAGCGCAAGACGCTGCCGCGCCCGCGCCGACACAAGGCGCCGGCGAGGAAATCACCGAGGTCGTCGTCACGGGATATCGCGCCTCGTTGCAGAGCGCCACCAACGCCAAGCGTGAGTCGGTGGGCTTCTCCGATTCGGTGTTTGCGGAAGACATCGGAAAGTTTCCGGACCTGAACATCGCCGAGTCGCTCAACCGAATTCCGGGCGTACAGCTCACGCGCGAAGTGACCGGCGAAGGCCTCAACATCGCCATTCGCGGTCTCAATACCAACTTCACGAAAACGACCATCAATGGCGCGTCCGTTGGTGTTGCTTCGACTGGCCGTGTGGACGGTCAGGGTCAGAACCGCGAACTCGATCTCGATCTCTTCCCGACCGAATTGTTCACTCGCCTCGACGTAAGCAAATCGCCCGTCGCAAGCCAGCTTGAAGGCGGCGCGGCCGGCACGGTCGACATGCGCACCGCACGTCCGTTCGACAACCCCGGCACGCACTTCAACTATCAGCTGCAGGGCAGTTACAGCGATGCGAGCGAAGCCACCAGCCCGCGCGGCTCATTGATGGGCAGTTGGACCGGCGAGAAGTTCGGGGTCCTTGTCGGCTTCGCGGGAGTCGACACCGATTCCACCACCACCGGTTTCGAGACCATTGGTTACACGAATCCGAACCTGAGCTGGAATCAGTGCGGCCTGGTTCCGCCTCCTCCCACGCCTCCGAACCCCCCGACAAACCCGGCTTCCGGCTCGGGCGCCGCCGGATGCAACGTCGGCGGCGGAAACGGCTGGGTGATGCCCAATACCATTCCGGCGAACTCCGGTCTCGGCGCGACGACCAACGGTTTCAACACCGCCGCGGGGCAGGCGATCACGCCCGCCATGCTGCTCGCTTTGAACCCCGGGCTTACCCTTTCGCAGATCGACAAGGCGCTCATTCCGCGTCTCGGCCGTCCGGCTTATATCGATGGCAGCCGCGACCGCTATTCGGGTCTCGTGTCGCTCGAATATCGTCCGAGCGACGAACTGCACTTCTACTTCGACACGCTTTACTCCAAGGCTCACCGCGAGTTCAATCGTCTCGACCTTGCCTTGATTGGCCGCAACGGAACGTTGATTCCGACCAACATGCAGGTCGACGAGAACAACGTCGTCACCAGCGCCACGATCGCCAACGCGCAGTGGTTCCTCGAGGCACGCCCGTACGACGAGCAGGTCGACTTCTGGGGCTTCAATCCCGGCATGCGCTGGCAGTTGAACGACTCCGTCCGTATGGATCTCACGTTGAACAAGAGCCGCAGCTGGTTCTTCCGTGAGTCACCCACGATCCTCGTGAATACCCCCCTCAATGCCGGAATCACCGCGGATTTCGACAACACCGGCGGTGATTTCGTGAACATCACGCCGAGCGCGGACGTCAACAATCCGAATCTCGGCTGGACGTGGGCCGGCGGTGGGCGCGTCAACGTGGCGAATGAAAAGCGCCTGGTGACGAATGAAGGCGCGCACCTGGATTTCACGTTCGGCGATGACAGCCAGAACATCAAGGTCGGTGTTGCCTACGATTCGATGCACCGTGGAATTTCGGGCCGCGACAACAGCCGCGCGTGGCAACAGGCGGTCTGCGGCGGCGGTGGCGCATTCATTCCGGCTCCGGCCAATGCGCCGGGGTGCAATGGCCAGGCGGGTTCGGCCGTCACTCAGGCCAATCTCGCGCAGTACCTGATCCCCGGTCCTGCCGGGTTCATCAATGTCGACTACGCCGCGTTCTTCGCTGCGACTAACTATCAACAGTTTTCCGACAGTGCTCCGATCGGCACCGGTGCGGCCACCGGCGCCGCCAACGGCATCATCGATGAAGACACCCGGGGCTATTACGTCGAGCTGAACAACGAAAGCGAAGTGCTCGGCAAGAAAATTCGCTACAACCTGGGTGGCCGATTCGTGGACACCGACCAGTTCGTGGCGGGTCCGGTAACGCTGAACAATGGAACGACGGTCACTATCGTCCAGGCCAGCAATGACACCAGCTATTCGCAATTCCTGCCCTCGTTCAACGCCGCCTTGACCCTGACCGACGACATCGTGCTGCGCTTCGCGAGTTCGCGCACCATCACTCGCGCCAACCCGCGCGACATGCTGCCGAACGCGCAGTTCAGCGATCCTTCCGCGCAAGCGTTGACGGTCGGCAATCCGTCGCTCGCGCCGTACCTGTCGACCAATATCGATCTGGGCGGCGAGTGGTACACGGGCGATGAAGGATATGTGGGTCTCACGCTGTTCCAGAAGCAGATCACCGGGTTCACGGTTGGCGAACTCACGGTGGTTCCGTTCAATTCGCTCGCGGCGCTCGGCATCACCTTCCCCACGCTGAGCCCGACTCAGCAAACTGCCATCACCTCGCGTGGCGGCCCCGGGGCGGCAACGGTCAACCAGACGCGGCAGATCAATGCGTCCGGGCAGCTCAATATCCGTGGTTATGAAATGACGTGGGTCCAGCCGCTCAACTTCATCACGACCGGCTTCGGCTTTCAGGCTAACTACACCAACGTGAAGCAGAGCACCGAGGGCGGTAGCGGACAGCCGGCCGTCGCGGTGGGCATCTCGCCCGTCACGTATAACGCCACGCTGTACTACGACAACGGTCCGGGCTCGGTGCGTCTCTCGTTCGTTCACAACGACGAGCAGGTCGCCTCAGGCACGAATCAGGAAGGCCTCACGGGACCGGTCGGTGGGCCGGGGGCCCGCTTCTGGACCGACGCGACGAACCAGCTGGACCTGTCGGCGAGCTACAAGTTCGAGAGCCTGCCATCGCATCCGCAGATCACGCTCAACGTGATCAACATCACCGGCGAAACCATTCGCCAGACCTGGGGTGACGACACCAAGCCCTACGCCAATGCAGCGCGGGCGTTCTACGACCCGGGCTATGCGGTACTGCTGGGCATTCGCGGCACGTTCTGATCCGACCGCAATGTAGATCCAAGGGAGGCAACGCAGGTTGCCTCCCTTTTTTATCGACCGGCACCGGTCATGCCTAACTAATGGTTGCGTCGCGGATTTTCCGTAGATAGTATCGATTCGACTCGAAGCTGCCGCGCGGTAACCTTGCACGGCAGCAAGAATTCGTGGAGACCTGGGGGAGGCCGACTGCGATGCACGACGAACATTCGATTCGTCCTTTTCCGAATTCTGTCATCGAAGCAAGCAGCGGCCGCGCCGGTTTGCTTTGCACATCCTGAATATCCAGATGCACGAGGGAGAATCCATGAAGCCCAAGGAATTGTTGAACCCGCTATCGACACTCGTGTGGGCCGCCCTGGCGAGCCTCATGTCGACGGGGGCAGTCGCGCAGAATGCAGACGCCAGCCCGCCAGACTCCAAGGACGATGAACTCGGCGAAGTCATCGTCACCGGCTTCCGCGCGTCTTTGCAGAATTCCGTCGCCCAGAAGCGCGAAAACGTGGCGTTTTCGGATTCGATCTTCGCCGAGGACATCGGCAAATTCCCGGACCTGAACCTCGCCGAGTCCCTGCAGCGGATTCCCGGCGTGCAAATCGCCCGCGATTTCACCGGTGAGGGGACATCGGTGGCCGTGCGCGGTCTGGGCCGCGACTTCACGCAGATCACACTTAACGGCGCGCCGGTCGAAACGGCTTCCGACAGCAACATCGACAACGTGAGTCAGGGCCGTGGCCTCGACCTCGTGTTGTTCCCCACCGAGCTGTTTCGTCAGCTGACAGTGACCAAGACGCCGACCGCGCGCCAGGCCGAAGGCGCAATCGCCGCCAACGTCGATCTGCGCATTGCACGGCCGTTCGACAAAAAGGGTTTTCACTTCAACTATTCGGCCAAGGCCAACTACCAGGAGTCGTCCGAAGACTGGAGCCCGCGTTTGGGGGCCTACATCAGCAACACCTGGGACACGGGTCTGGGGGAGTTCGGTGCACTGGCCGGTGTGGCCTACTCGAATCGCAAATACCGTTCTGATGGCTTCAACACCATCGGCTACACCACGGTGACGCTCGGAACGCGTTGTGCGTTCGCGACGGACCCGGGATGCAACAGCTTCCGCACCCCGAACGACGCCACGGGTTACGGCAACCAGGCACAGGCCTGGCCGACGACGGTTCCCGCCGGTTACAGCTTCGGCGCGAATGGCCTCAATGCCGGCGATCCGCTGACGGTCTGCGGCGCCGGTGGCGCGGCGGGCGGCACCTCGGGTTTGTCATGCCGCGATCTGAGTTTTGCCATCTGGCCGCGCCTGGCGCGTCCCGACGCGCTGTTCGGCGAGCGCGAAACCCGATCCGAGATTGTGGCGCTGCAGTGGGCGCCGTCCGAGTCTCTCTCGTTCTATTTCGACGGTCTGCATTCGAAGGCGGACCATGTCTACGAACGCAACGTTTTGAATCTCGCGGTACGCAGCACCAATACCAATGTGCCGGTAGACGTGCAGCTCAACGAAGACAATGTGGTCACACACGCCACGCTGGCCAATCCTCAGTGGCTGAACGAGAACCGTCCGTACGACGAGGACACGGATTTCATGAATCTGAGTCTCGGCTCCGAATGGAAGGTCACCGACGCGTTCACGGTCGATGCCTCGCTCAACTACAACCACAGCGACTGGTTCCGTTCGACGAACACCTATCTGATCAACTCGCTGTTGAATACCGGCATCACGGCGGAAATCGATAGCGGCGGGGACGGCGTGATCAAGGTCACCCCGAGCCGCGATCTCAACAATCCGAATTTCTGGGTGTGGAACGCCCTGCGCATCCAGCCGGTCCAGCGTGAAGTCTGGCAGAAAGGCGCGCACGTCGATGGCGAGTACGCATTCTCGAACGCCTTCAAACTCGGCGCCGGATTCAGCCGCGACAACTTCCATCGCGAGATCACCAACTGGGAAACCACCAGCTGCGCCACCGACGGCGGCAACACCAGCAGCCCAGCAGGACAGCAGTGCACGGCGGCACTACTCGCGGCCGGAATCCAGAACGCCAAGGTCGCGATTCCGAATGCGCAGCTCGGGCAGTACATGCAGCTGTGGACCCACGGCACGCTGTACAACACCTCGGATTTCGACGTGGGCCTCAACAATGGCTGGGCCTTGCCCAACTACCGGCTGCTCGATCCGCAGGTGAACATCGACTTTTTCGAGAAGGAGCTCGCCGTCGGGCTGGTGGGTGGCCTTGCGGTCGCCAACTACAACCCGCGCGTGATCGATGAGCAGACGGATGCCCTGTTCGTCGAAGCCAACGGCCAACTCGAGATGCTGGGCAAACTGCGTTACAACGTCGGCGTGCGGCGCATCGACACCGACCAGTTCCTGTCTGGCTATGTCGTGACTGGTGGCGCTCTGCAGCAGTTCGAGAAGAGCTACGACAAACTACTACCGAGTTTCAACGTCGCCAGCGAACTGGGGCACGGCCTGCTGCTGCGCGCCGCAGCGTCGAAATCCATGACCCGCGCTCAGCCAGGAGACATGGCGCCCAACGGCGCGCTGAGCATCAACGGCGACGTTTTCACCATTGGCAATCCGCAACTCGCGCCGTACTTCTCCGACAACTACGATCTGGGTATCGAGTGGTACTTCGGTGATTCCGGGCTTGGCGTGGTCGCGCTGAACGGGTGGAGAAAGGAGATCGAAGGATATTCGACGGTCATCGGCACGCCCACGCCCTTCGGCCAGCTCGGCATCGACTATTCGACGTTGCCGATCGCCACCCAGACCGGCATCCAGAACACCGCGAACGCGCAGTGCAGCTGCACGACCGGCGTTGTGAACGGCGCGCTGGTGCGCGTGGATCAGCGCTTCAACACCGACGAGCTCATCACGCTCGACGGTGTCGAGGTGACCTACGTTCAGCCGCTCGATTTCCTGTTGAATGGCGCTGGCTTCTCGCTGAACTACACGCATATCCAGCAGAAGTCCGAGGGTGGGCGGCCAGGTGCGCCGTCGAGCGCGATCACCGGTCTCTCGCCGTACACATACAACATCACGGCCTTCTACGAGAACTTCGGCTTTTCGGGCCGGCTCTCCTGGTCAGTACGCGACGCTTTCATCGAGTTCCTCGGCAACAACGAGAACAACCTCGCTGGTGACAACTTCGCGCAGAAGCGTTCGTACCTGGACGCCTCGTTTGGCTACAAGCTGCCCATCGAGACCAATGTGTCGATCAGTCTCGAGCTGCAGAACCTCACCAACGAACAGCTGCTGACCTACTTCCGTGACGACCCGCTGACGCCGCGCGCCTCGTTTGCGCCGGGCCGGCAGGTGCTGCTTGGGGTGGTGGGGTCGTTCTAGAAAACTGCCTCTGACGGGCGCAGGGGAGGCAACTCGAGTTGCCTCCCTTTTTCCGCCACCGCGATTTCGTCAGGCGAGCCGCACCCTCGGGGCTCTTCAACGAATCACGCGGGCTCCCTTGCCTTTCATGACGGCTTCGACTTCCTTCACATTGACCATCGAGGTGTCACCAGGCGTGGTCATGGCGAGCGCGCCGTGCGCGGCGCCATATTCCACCGCACTTTGGGGGCCTTTGCCCTCCATGAAGCCGTAGGCGAGGCCCGAGGCGAATCCATCACCGCCGCCGACGCGGTCATAGATCTCGAGGTCCTCGCGCATCGTCGATTGATAGAACTGACCGCCCGCGTAGAGGATCGCCGACCAGTCATTGAACGTCGCGGTCTTCGCGTTGCGCAGCGTGGTGGCCGCCACCTTGAAGTTCGGGAACTGCTTCACCGCGGTCTGGATCATCTTCTTGAAGTTGGCCGGGTCGATCGCCGAAATGTGCTCGTCGAGTCCTTCCACTTCAAACCCCAGACAGGCCGTGAAGTCTTCTTCGTTGCCGATCATCACGTCGACGTATTTGGCGATGTTGCGATTGATCTTCTGCGCGCCTTCCTTGCCGCCCTGGCTCTTCCACAGCGATGCGCGGTAGTTAAGGTCGTACGACACGATCGTGCCGTACTTGCGCGCGATTTCGACCGCTTCGATCACGGCTTCCGAGGTATTCGGCGCGAGCGCCGCGAAGATGCCGCCGGTATGGAACCAGCGCACGCCTTCCTCACCAAATAACTTTTCCCAGTTCACTTCGCCGGGCTTGATCTGAGAGGCGGCGGAATGACCGCGATCGGAACAGCCGAGCGCGGCGCGGATGCCGAAACCTTTCTCGGTGAAATTCAGGCCGACGCGCGTGTTGCGACCGAGGCCGTCGAAGTCACGCCAGATGATTTTCGAGGTGTCGACGCCACCCTGCATCATGAGATCTTCGACCAGCCAGCCGAGATCGTTGACGGGCAGGGCGGTGATCGCGGTTGCGCGTTTTCCCCAGCACTTGCGCATGGCGCGCGCCACGTTGTATTCGCCGCCGCCTTCCCACACCTGGAAGGTGCGGGCATTGCGTACGCGGCCGAAGCCCGGATCGAAACGCAGCATCACTTCGCCGAATGAGGCGCAGTCCCAGCGCGTCTCGGACGCCGACCTGACTTTCAGAACGTTATCAGTCATGGCTAATTACTTGCCCCGGATGGTCTTGATGAGCTTCACGGTGTCGCGCACGCGCGCCTCGACGCCGGCGTAGTCCTGCTTCGCGAGCAGTTCCTTGGTGATGAGATTGCTGCCGATTCCGCAGGCGACGATGCCGGCGCCGAACCACTTGCGCAGCGATTCTTCGGTCGGCTCCACGCCACCGGTGGGCATGATGCGCGTCCAGGGCATCGGGCCCATGACGTTTTTCACGAACTCCGGCCCGCCGACCGAACTACCCGGGAATACCTTGACGATTTCGCTGCCCAGTTCTTGCGCGTATGAAATCTCGCTGGCCGAACCGCAACCGGGGCTGTAGGGAATCGCGCGGCGATTGCACACCTTGGCAACGTCGGCATTGAGAATGGGGCCGACCACGAACTTCGCGCCATTGGCGATGAAGATGCCGGCGGTGGGCGCATCGACAATCGAGCCAACACCCATGATCACACTCGGGTCAGCCTTGTCGAAGTGACGCGTGACCTCGTAGAACACGTGTGCGGCGAAATCGCCGCGGTTGGTGAACTCGATGCACTTCGCGCCGCCGTTGGCGCACGCCTGGATGACCTTCTTACAGACCTCGACTTCCGGGTGGTAGAAAACCGGGATCACTCCCTGGTCCATCATCGCGGCCAGCACGCTCATCCGATCCTTGTTCATCAACCTCTCCAAATTTTTTAACTGTGAAGCGCAGCCATTTTCGTTGACCGGCAATGGCCGCCGCAATCGATTGTGTAGCCGGCAGCCGGCCAGCGGTACTGCGCCTCCTGGTTTGCCATATCCCCATTGATCTTGCGCTGCTGTTTGTAGTCGTCTATAAACGCGATCAAGGTAACCGGTGTCATTTCCGGATCGGATTGCCTGGTGGACAACAAGTATCGAATTCGAAAGAGGGGGGACCATGGCGAACTCAAATCGCACCACAGGCATTTTGCCCGCGGCGCTCGGTTTTTTAAGCATTTCGACCGGTGCGGCAGCCGCCGACCAGGATCAGGCGGCGTCCGCGTCACAGGCTCGGGGTGCAAGCGCGGCCGATGCGCCCGAGGAAATCGGCACCGTCGAGGTAACCGGTTACCGCCTGTCGTTGCGCAATGCGATCGAGCTCAAGAAAAACGCCGACGTCATGATGGATGCGATCAACGCCGAGGACATCGCCGATTTCCCCGATGCGAATCTCGCGGAGTCCCTCCAGCGCCTTCCTGGCATCTCCGTGGACCGCGAGAACGGCGAGGGCAAGGGCATCACGGTGCGCGGGCTCGGCAGCGATTTCACGCGTGTCCGGCTCAACGGTCTGGAAACCCTCGCCACCACGTCGGCGAGCGATTCCGGTACGGCCCCGAACCGGTCGCGCGACTTCGACTTCAACGTATTCGCCTCGGATCTGTTCAGCTCGCTGCAGGTGCGCAAGACTGCGTCGGCCAACGTTGACGAAGGATCGCTCGGCGCCACGGTCGACCTGGTCACCGGCAAGCCACTCGATTACAAAGGCCGCAAGATCGCCTTATCGGCCCAGGACGCCTTCTACGAGAATGGCGGCACACACAACCCCCGCGTGTCCGCTTTGTTTGCCGATCAGTGGTTCGACAACAAGCTGGGCGGTTCCATGTCGTTCGCGTACAGCGAGCGCGACTCGGAAGTCGACCGCTACAAGCGCCAGGCCGGCCAGTCTGACTACCTGTACCGCAGCAGCGCATTCACGGGCACCTTCGCGCCGCCGCGTGCGGGCTTTTCGGCTCCCGCGGGCACCACCTTTGGCGCTGGCGTGACCAATCCGAACGCCACTGCAGTGATGACCGGCTCCGATCCGGCCGCCTACGCTGCGCTGTATCCGGGCGCGCCCATCAATACCAACTTCACCGACAGCATCGTGCGCATCCCCTCGCTGCTCAATATCGAACAGCAGGACCTGGCGCAGAAACGGCTCGGAGCCACCATCGCCCTCCAGTGGCGTCCGAGCGACTCGACTTCGATCAGCTTCGATGGTGTGTACTCGACGTTCGACCAGAAGAGCGACGTCAATCAGATCCAGAGCGTCGGCCTCAATCGCAACAACACAGTCGCGGGCTTCAATGTGGTGCCCGCCGCGATCAGTGCACGCCGCGGCACCTATCCCACCTGCGTGCCGCGCGCCGGAACGACGTACATCGACCCCATCGATTGCGGCGGCACGGATGCCATGGCCGGTGGCGTGTTCGCGGGCTTGAACACCACGAGCTTCAGCACCAACCCGCACAACCTCGAGCCCTACGATTACTACAACAATCCGCTCTCGGTGGGCTACCCGGGAGCTGCGGCGGTGGCGGCGGCAAACGGCCTGTACGGCCGCGCCGAGATGGTTGGCCGGCCCGGCGTCGACGTGCTGGCCGCGCACGTATCTGCCGCCGGCAATGCGGACTATCTACAAATGCGTAACATCGACTGGCGCTCGGCCACCGATTCCTCGTATTTCACGACGCAGTTCCAGCAGGGTTCCATCAACATTCAGCAGGACATCGGTGACCAGCTGAAGATGGATGTGTTGTTCGGCCGTTCGCGGTCGACCAACGACAACTCGGCCTACCTGGTCGAATTCAATCGCATGGATTCCCCCGAAACGTTCACCTACGACGAACGCGATCATGGCTCCATGCCACTGATCAGCTACGGATTCGATCTCGCCGATCCTGCCCAGTGGAGCCTGGTGAAAGGCTTCTCGACGATTCGCCATTTCGAGCGTGAGACGGACAACGACTACCAGGGCGGCCACCTCAACTTCGAGTTGTCCGTATCCGACTCGATTCGTCTGGAATTCGGCGGCACTCGCCGTGAATACAAGTTCAAGACGAACCAGGCGCAGCGCCTGTCGACCGAAACCCTCAATCCGACGCTGCTCGAGCTGGGCGTGAACGCCGCCGATCTCGGCCGCGTGTATCAATTCGGAGATGGTCTCGATCTGCCGGCGGGCGCGCCCACCGCGTTCTTCGCACCCAACATGGACGCCTTCCGCGAGATCACCGATTTCGACTGCGACTGCGTCAATCGCTACGGTGACTATCGGCTGTCGTATACGTCCAATCCTGGCAATCAGTTCGGCGTCGATGAATACGACACCAGCTATTTCGGGCAGGTCGATTGGAATTTTGACGTATTCGGGCATCGGCTCTTCGGCAACTACGGCATGCGCCGCGCAGAAACGCGCGTGTCGGCGAACGGATTTACCACCGCCGTGGCGGCTACCGGGCCCCGTCCGCTCCAGGTGGTGAACACGTATTCCGACGACCTGCCGTCCGTGAACCTCGCGTATCAGCTCACCGACGAACTGCTCCTGCGTGCCGGCTGGGCCAAGGTGATGGCGCGGCCACTGCTCCCCAACCTGGCGCCGACCATCAGCGCCATCACCACGCCCTCCGCGGCCGGAGCAATCGGCACGCTGACGATCGGCAATCCCTATCTGGCGCCCTTCCGCGCCACCAACTACGACCTGAGCCTGGAGTGGTACTTCAACGAAGGGGGCTTGTTGTCGCTGGCCGTTTTCAAGAAAGACGTGTCGAACTTCCCGCAGACGGTCTCGACGACCGGCACCATTCAGTCGATCCTGCCTGCCGACGCCTATGCTGCTTTCCTGCAAACCCAGACGGGCCCGCAGCAGCTTTGGCTGCAGCCGACCAATGGAACCGCGCCCGGCGTCTACAGCATCCGGCAGTTCCAGAATGCGCCGGGCGGGACCATCAAGGGTTACGAGCTCAGCTATCAGCAGGATCTCAAGTTCCTGCCCGGCTGGGCCAGGAATTTTGGTGTGCAGGCTAACTACACACACCTGAGTTCCGATCTGCAGTACATCCTCGACCCGGGCTCGACGGTGGCGCCGCTCGCTCCGCAGGTCACGGCCTCGGGTCCGTTCCTCGGCGCCTCTCCGGAAGCGGCGAACTTCACGCTGTACTACGAAACGCCCAAGTGGAGCGCGCGCACATCGTGGGCGTATCGCGCCGCATACAACACCACGTATCCGCTCGCCGCCGGTACCTGCGCGCCCGGTTTGCTGCCGGGAACGCAAACGCCGTGCGCCTCGCCGCTGATCAACGACTTCATCGGCAGCAAGGCGACGCGCAACATCGATGCGAACGTGACGATTCAGATCACCGACCACCTCTCGGTGGCCATCGATCTCCTGAACCTCACCAACCAGACCGAGGATCGCTGGGCTTACCAGGACGACCCGCTGGTCACGCAGTACTCCAGCACGGGACGACAAATCTTCGCCGGCTTCCGTCTGAGCCTGTAACGGCTGGAAGATGACGACCACACGACGCGAAACGCCGGCGCCTTGTTAGGCGCCGGCGCCGCGGTCGCAACCGCGGCGCAGACTGGCAAAGGCGGGCACGACGATCATGCGCGGCAAAGGCACCCAACCACGCGACGCGTCGCGGCAACGTGGCGGGTGATTTCCTGAGCCCCCGCCCGGCGGTTTTCCTCGCCGGCAGCCTGGCGGCGGTCGTCCAAAAGCTCGTTTTCAGGGCTCTTTTCCTGCCCTGAATCGCGGAACTGTGCGCGGTTCGGTGCCGTCCCGTGGGGGCGCGGGGCAAACTCTAGAGTGCCCCACAAATGCACGTGACGCAGTTCACGTTATGACCCGCAACAGATCTCCGGAAGCCAAAACCAGAATCCGGCAATCGCCGCTGCCCGTGATAGGCGCGGTGGTCGCCATCATTCTGGTGGTTTTCTATGGCTGGTCGCAGCGAAGCTGGCTGGTCAACGTCGCCGACATCGAACAGCGCGACGTGGATATGCAGAGCCGCCAGCTCGAGCGTGGGTTCGCGGCCGAACTCCAGGACCTGTACGCCGCCGTCGGCGACTATTCGATCTGGAACGAGAGCGCCGAGTTCATCGCCGGCAATCGGCCTGACTACTTTCGCCAGTCGGTGGGCGCGGGGTCGCTGTTGCGCTTCGACGTCGACACCTTCCTGGTGCTCGATCGCAATCTCGAGACCCGGGCGTCGCTGGCCGTCGACGCCACGGCGATGCAGGAATACGAAATACCGCCTGACCCGGAGTTGCTGGCCGCCATCAAGCAGGGCGTCACGTCGGCGCAGTTGAATGGCCAGAACGACAGCATTCGCGGCATCGTGCAACGCGCGCGCGGTCCGGGATTGTTCGTGGTGCGGCCCATTTTTTCGAGCACGACCAGCACTCAGCCGCAGGGTTGGATGGCCTTCTCACGCGCGTTTTCTCCCTCGGTCATCGAGCGTATCGGACACTTCTCGCCCTGGCCGGTGACGGGTTTCCCGGTGGCGAATCTCGATCGCTCGGGCCTGCCCGAAGAAGTTCGTGAGTGGGTGCGGCGCTCGCCGCTGACGGCCAATCTCCTGACGCGCGTGGCGGGCCGCAGTCACGTCAACGGCTATCTCGTGCTGCGCGATCAGCTCGGCACGCCGATCTGGCTGGTACAGCTGGAGATTCCGCGCAGCGCCTACGCGCAGGCCACGCGCACGACTCTCTACCAGACAATCCTGCTCGGGCTGCTGGTCGGCGGCTTCATGATCGTCGCCATGGTGCTGATCGCGCGTTCACGCCGCCTCAACGCCGATCGCCTGTCACTCGAGTCCCGCTATCGCGCGATCATCGAACAGGCGCAGGACGGGCTCCTGGTCGCGGACGCGCGCACCGGGGAAATCGTCGATGCCAACCCAGCCGTGCAGCAGCAGCTTGGTTTCACGCTCGAAGAGTTGCGCGGCCGTTCAGTGTTGTCGGTGCTGCGCGGCCCCAATGATTCGCAGGACCCGGTCATCGCCACGCTGGCGCGCGTGGAGCCCAGCCGCGGCATCGAGCTCGTGCAGTGGCTCAAGGATGGCCGGCAGATGGACGTCGAAGTGAGCTGCGTGCCCATCGAGTCGCGCGACCGCCGGCTGGTGTCCTATCTGATGCGTGACCTGTCGGAGCGCAAGAAAGCCCAGACGCAGTTGCTGGCCAACCAGCAAAGACTCGACAAGCTCGCCAACCACGATCACCTGACGGGCTTGCCCAACCGGTTGTTCCTGCAGGCGCACCTGCCCGAAGCCATCGCGCGCGGCCAGGAGACAGGGCAGATGCTCGCGGTGCTGTTCCTGGATCTCGACCGTTTCAAACACATCAACGACTCGCGCGGTCACGAGGTTGGCGACAAGCTGCTGCAGGAAATCGCCAAGCGCGTGCGCGCCGCGGTGCGCCCGGCCGATATCGTCGTACGCATGGGCGGCGACGAATTCGTGGTGGTGTTGCACAAGGTTAATTCGCCCGATGAGGTCGGCATCGCGGCCACCCGCATCAATGAAGTGCTGAGTGCCCCGGTCATGATCGACGGCCGCGCGCTGGTCGCAACCGTGAGCATTGGCGTGAGCCTGTTCCCGCGCGATGGCGCGACCATGGGCGAACTGCTCAAGCATTCCGACACCGCCATGTACCAGGCCAAGGATCTGGGCCGTAACAATTTCCAGGTGTTTTCGCCGCAGATGGACCGCTCGCTCAAGGAGCGCGTGGCCATCGAGTCTTCTCTGCGCGTGGGGCTCAAGCTGCATCAGTTCGACGTGCACTATCAGCCCATCATCGACATCCAGTCCCGGCGCGTGGCCGGCCTCGAAGCGCTGTTGCGCTGGAAGCATCCCTCGCAGGGATTCATTCCACCCGATCGTTTCATCGAAATCGCCGAGGAAACCGGGCTCATCATCCCCATCGGCCAGTTCGTGCTCGACCGCATCGGCAGCGACATCACGAAGTGGCGCGAGCAGGGGGCGCACCTGGTGCCGGTGAGCATGAACGTGTCGGCGGTGCAGCTCGAGCGCACCAAGCTGCGCGAGCTCATTCAGCAGGCCATGGAAAAGAACCGCATCGGGCCGCAATTGATCCAGCTCGAGCTGACCGAAGGTTCGCTGTTCGAGAAACGCACCGGAGAATTCCGCGAAGACGCGCTGGCCACGTTGCGTGACCTCGGCGTGAAGATCGCCATCGACGATTTCGGCACTGGCTACTCGAGCTTGTCCTATCTCAAGCGCTGGCGCGTCGATTCGCTCAAGATCGATCGCAGCTTCGTGCGCGACATCGCCACGGATCCATCGGATCACGCCATCGTCAGTGCCATCGTTGCCATGGCGAGAAGCCTCAACATCCAGGTGGTGGCCGAAGGCATCGAGACCTGGCAGCAACTCGAGATCCTGCGCAACATGGGTTGCAGTCTCGCGCAAGGGTTTCTGTTCGCCAAGCCCTGCCCAGCCGCCGAGGCGCTGCGCTACCTGCGCGTCGAGCCGCTCGATCTGCTCGAGTCCAACTGGGAATCCTCCAACTCCCTCGCCGAAACCGGCTAGCTCTGAAATACTTCCAGCCCATCGTGTGAGCACGTTCAGGGTTTGGAGGATTCATGTTGCGAGCCTTCGCTTGCGCAGCCGGCCTTATCATTGCATTGGCGACGCCATGGGCCGTTCATGCGGAAGACCTGACCGGCCGCGAGGCACTGCACGCCACGTTGTGGATGCAGGTCTCGCCCGAATACCGCGCCATCGTCGCGCAGGTGTACAAGCTGGCCGAAGAAAAGATCGCCGCGCCGGGAACCGGCAGCGCCGCGCTCGAGCAGTCTGGTGTTCCGGCGGAATCCCTGGCGCGCCTGCCCACCGCCGTGGTGCTCGATCTCGACGAGACCGTTCTCGACAACACCGTTTACCAGGCGCGGTTGCTGCGCGACCGGACCGTCTACAACGCCAAGAGCTGGGGTGAATGGGTTGGCGCGGGTGAAGCGGAAGGCTTGCCAGGCGCGCGCAGTTTCATCGCCCGCGCGCGCGCGCTCGGGCACACCGTGTTCTTCATCACCAACCGCGACTGCACGACGCCGGCACCCACCGCGAGCGATCCGTGCCCGGCGAAAACCGCCACGATGCGCAATCTGGTGGCGCTCGGCATCGACGCGGCGCCGGATCCCGACCACATGTTGTTGCGCGGCGAGCGCCCCGAATGGAATACCGGCGCCAAGACACGCCGCCGCGCGTTCATCGCCGCTAACTACCGTATCGTGGCGCTGGTCGGCGACGATCTCGGAGACTTCACCGATCCGCAGATTTACGCCGGCGATCGTGCGCGGCTCGAACCACGATTCGGCCAGAGCTGGTTCCTGCTGCCCAATCCCATCTACGGTTCGTGGACCAAGCCATTCGACACCGTCGAGGAAAAGTATGCTGCGTTGCAGACCGGGGACCTGGCGCTCGAACTGCCCGGTGGAGGCCGCTGGCACGGCAACGAATCCCGCGTGCGTATCGCCAGCTGGAATGTCGAGTACCTGATGACGCCGGCAACGCACCTGGCGCTGCGCGCCAATTGCGCCGAGAACGGCGGCATGGTGGGAGGCGACGATCGCACGCTGCCCTGCGCGATCACAAAGCGCGATCCGCGCACCGCCGACGACTACGCGTCACTGCGGCGTTACGCCGCGGAACTGCGCGCCGATATCGTGGCGCTACAGGAAGTCGATGGGCCCGAGGCGGCCGCGCAGGTGTTCCCGGGCTACGACTATTGCTTCAGCACACGGGCCCATACACAGAAGAACGGCTTCGCGATTCGCCGCGGCCTGCCGCACCGGTGCGAACCCGAATACGAGGCGTTGTCGCTGGGCAATGCCGTGCGCCGCGGCGTGGTCGTCACCTTCTTTCCCGGTACGGTCAATGAATTCCAGTTGATGTCGGTGCACCTCAAATCGGGCTGCCCCGCCGGTCCGCTGACCGCGCCTGGGCGCAATTGCGAATTGCTGAGCCGGCAGGTGGCACCGCTGGAGGCCTGGATCGAAGGCGAGGCCAAAACGGGTCACCGCTTCGGATTGGTAGGCGACTTCAACCGGCGCCTCACCATCGAGAAGGGATCGGCGCGCGACGCCGAAGGAAGGCAGCTCAACCTCTGGGCCGAGTTGAACGATGGCGACCCCCCGGCTTCGAAGCTCACGAATATCACCGGGGCGGTGAGGTTCACGCCGTGCACCACCGACAGCGAGTACCGGGAATACATCGACAACATCCTGCTGGGGCGCGACCTGGCGAAGAGCGTGGCGAAGAAGTCCTTCGTTCGCGTGGTCTTCAACGACGCGGACGCGAAGGCTCACTGGCTGTCGGATCACTGCCCGGTGGGCATCGAGCTCCGTCTACAGTGAGGTCGATCCAGACGAGGCGGTGATCCGAGCTCGGCGGCGGCCGGTCGCCCCACACGAGCCGTGCGGCGGGATCGGCCGCCGCCGGCCAGAACACGCCGCCACCGCAGACGCGCATGCCCTTCGACGGAAGTAGATAGTCCACGCGCAGGTTGCCGGCGCCCCGGTCGTTGAAGTCGGCGGTGTCGAAGCGCGGATCGCCGCGCTGCGTGAGATTTATGCGGCCCTGCACGGCGCTCGCTTCGGGCGCGCCGGCGCTCTGCGGCACGAAATGCGAGTTCACGCGCGGGTTGGCGAGCAGCGCGTTGATGGCATCGTTGCGGCTGCCGCCGTCAATGGGGTCGGAGTTCTGGTCACCCATGATCACGAACGCCTTGCCGGTGAAGCCGCCCTTCTTGCCGGCGTCGTCGTGGATATAACCCGCCTGCGATGGCGTCAGATAGTCATTCCAGAACCGGATCTCATCGTGATTGCGCAGGCCGTTGCGATCTTCGTCGCCATCGAAGGCAGGTGGAGTCGGGTGGCTGGCAAGCAGATGCAGGGTCTTTCCGCCGATGTTTACCGGCACGTCCCAGTGACTCTTGGACGACAGCGGCAGCGCCGCGAGTTCCGCCGACGAATACCAGTCGGACAGCGTCGGTGTTTCGAGCTTGTCCGGGAGCAGCGCGCCGGGCATGTCGCGCCAGAGGAATTTCCTGAAAGTGCGCGCGTGCGCGGCGTCGATGGGAAAGCGCGACAACAGCGCCATGGCGTATTGGCCCGGGAAATCGCCGAAGCCAAGCGCATCGGCGCCGCCTTCGATACGCCCGTCGTTGTCCAGATCGAACCCCGATGGGATGCCGGTGTTCGATTCCGTGAAGAACGAGTAGTCAAACGAGATGGCCGGCTCGCCGCTCTGCGGCCGGCCGAGATAGTTAGCCTGGAATTCCCGCAAAGACTCGCCGGCCGCATCGAAGTCGAACTCCTCCAGAAGCAGGAGGTCCGGCCGCACGCGCTGGACGATCTCGGCGACCGCGCGGGCCTGCGCATTGTCGGGCGTCGCGAGATCGCGGCGCAGCGCGCCAAGGCTGGCGCGATTCAGGCTGCAATTGAAGGTGGCGATGCGGATGAGCCCGGGCGGGCGCTCCGCAGCGGCGGGCAGATTGCCCGCCGCTGCGAGTATCAGGAACGCGAGGACGTGGCGCACGTCCCACCGACGCTTCAGAAGTGGAACTTGATCGATGCCAGGACCGTGCGCGGAGCACCGATCGAGAAAAATCCGAGCAGGCCATTCTGCCCGACGCAATTCTGCGTGACGTTGTCGCTTTCCCGGACGCACTGCACTGGTGAACCAGGAGTGCCACCTATCCCTGAGCTGATCGTGCCGAAATACTGCTCGTCGAGCAGGTTCGAGACGTTGAGCTGAACCTCTGCGGATTCGAAACCCGGAACCTTGAAGCGGTAGTCCATGTCGAGGTCGAAAACGGTGTATCCCGGCGAAACTTCGTCGTTGAGATCGGTGGAAAAGCGGTCCTCCACTTGCTTGCCCTGCAGGCCGAAATGCCAGTTTTCGGTGACTTCAAAGTCCGCGCGCAATGCAAAGGTCCATTTCGGCGTTTCCACGAGCTCTTTGCCCTTCAGCGGGATGAACAAGCGGTCGGGAAGCAACGTAACTGGATTCACAATGAGCGCGTTCAACAGATTCGACTGCAGATCACTCGTCGTGTACGAGGCCGACGCGCTCAGCGACACGGCGCTGCCGAGCCGTTGACCGACCTGCATGTCGACGCCCTCGATTTTCACATCGCCGACATTGCGGTCGACGCTGATACCCAGGTCGGGGTCGAACGAAGTGACGATGCGATTGGTGTAGTCGACCTTCCACAGCGCCACCGACGCCATCGTCTTCGAGGAGTTCAGCCTCCAGCCGAAATCGTAGGCCTTGGTGGTTTCAGATTCGGGAGTGGGGTGGCCAACGCTTCCGTCGGTCAGGCGACGTACGGAATACAGGTTGTCGGTGCGCGGAGCGGAGAGGCCTTCCGCATAAGAAAGGTAGAACTGCTGCTTTTCCCACGGTTGGAATGACAGGCCCAGGTTCGGGAGGACGTCGTCGAACTTCACTTCGTCGTGATATGGCGCGATGAACTCCACCGCAGCGCCACCCATGGGCGCCGCCAGGAACGTGACATTGCCGTTCGCGAGCGTGGCGAAGGGTGCGCGCGCCGTGCAGTAAGTGCCACCGGCGGCGGCGATCGTGCCGGGACCACCATTGCCCCGATCCGGTGTGTAGCAGTACTGATTCAACTCGCGCGTAAAGAACGGAGCGCGAACGCCCACCGTCGCGGTGAACTTGTCTTCCAGGAACTGCCCTCGATATTCGAGCGCGTACTGGCTGAGTTCTGCGATCGAGAAACGATCGCGGCCACGGATGATCTCGCCATCCGCCGCGAGCACGGGTTCTCCCTCACGGCCGCCGAACACGTTCTGCACGGCGTTTTCCCCGATCGGGCCCCATTGGCCGGTCTGACGGTGACGCGCCCGATCGTAGGTGTAGGCGACGCGCATGCGATGGTTGTCGCTGATGTCCCAGATGAGCGAGGTGGTGGCCCCGAATCGATTGGTGTTCGTGGTGTTAGGTGAATAGAAACGAATCGTATCCAGCGTATCGCCATCGCCGTTGAGGTCGAAGGCCGTGATGTCGGTGCGCGCGCCCAGTACGCGCTTATCGAGCGTGGTGGCCGTGGTGAATTCAGGGATTGTCGTCGAGCCGCCGCCATTGGCGAGCACATATTGATAGGACGGATCGAAGGTCACGCGCAGCTTGTCGCCGAGATGCCAGAGCGACTGCATGCGGATGTTGCCGGTATCCGAAGGGTTGATGCGCACGCCGTAGAAATTGCCGCAGCTCGACGGATTCAGCGGATTGTCACCGCTAGCGAGCGTCGGCGTGCTGGCAACCGGCGCGGCGCCGTCGTTATCGATCTGACCAGCGGTCGGCGCATCGCGCGTGCACGTGGCGACATTGTCAAAGTCGAGACCGAACTGCTGAAAGTTCGCGATGCTTCCATTGCGATAGAACGCGTTGCGGTTGCGGTTGAAGTGGAACGCCAGGCTCACGAAGTTTTCGTTTTCGAAATCCTGCCGGATCATCGCGTTGACCTGCTTCTTCTCGAGCTCGCCCGGGCCCTTGAACTTGTCGTAGTCGGTGTACGACGCCGAGATGAATGCCTTGGTGCCCAATGGGCCGAACTCGCCGGTATCCAGGCGCGCAAACGCGCGGCGATAGTTGAATCTGCCGCCCGACAGTGTGCCGCTGCCGCCGAACTCATCGCTCGGGCGCTTGGTGCGGAACGCGATCGTGCCACCCGTGGCCGAGGCGGTCGGGCTGTCGACATCGGTCGTGCCCAGATTCACATCGACACGATCGATGAGCTCGGGATCGAGCATCTGATTGGTGAACAGCGCGTAGTTGCCGCTGTCGTTGAGCGGCACGCCGTCGAAGGTGACCGAGACGCGCGAGCCGTCGAAGCTGCGCAGACGGAGGTTGCCGCCCGATGATCCATACGGGTCGTTGTTCGCGAAGTTCACGCCCGGCAGCTGATTCAATCCCTGGAACAGCGTGTTACCGGCTGTCTGCGTCTCGAGATACTCCCCGGTAAGGGTGACGCGCGACTTCGGCGCCGTTTGTTCTCCGATGAGGCCGATGCTTCGCACGCGCGTGGCGCTCACCACGACTTCGCTCATGTCTTCTTCGATTGCATCGGTGCCGCTCGACTGCGCCAGCGCATTTTGTGCGAGGCCCGCGCCTAACAAGGTGAAGGCGGCAAGGGACCAGGTGTGGAAGCGGAGCAACATCGCTCCGTTGACGTTACGCATTGGGTTTCTCCGGTTATTTGCGCGGCCATCTCTGTGGCCCTGCGCGCTTTATGGAGTACACGTTAATGACATGACGTGACAGTTACAACCGGAAATTCGCCGCATGCTGCGTGTGCGCAACACCGTGACCGTTAACAGCGCGTCAATGCCTCGGCATGCTCAAACGTCGTGCATTCATGACTTGTACGAATCTTGCGCAATTCATGCGCCCGGGAAGCGAGACTTCAGGCAGGAATCTTTGCGCCGGCAAGAGCTTGCGAAAAATGTCTGCGACACAACGGCACATATCGCTCGTTGCCACCGATTTCGATCTGTGCGCCCTCGCGCTCGGCCGTGCCATCGGCCTTGACACGTACCACCATGATGGCCTTGCGGCCGCAATGGCAGATGGTCTTGAGCTCGACCAGGTTGTCAGCCCAGCCCAGAAGCTGCGCGCTGCCGGGAAAGAGCTCGCCGCGAAAATCGGTCCGGAGGCCGTAGCACAGCACCGGGATGTTGAGCTCGTCGACCACCGCGCCGAGTTGCTTGACCTGCGCCGGCGTCAGGAACTGTGATTCGTCGACCAGCACGCAGGCAAGCGGCGCGCGGTCGTGCTCGCCGAAAATCTGCGCGCGCAGGTCGAGCTCGGGATAGAAGTGCAGCGCCTCGCGCTCGATGCCGATGCGTGAATGGATGCGTCCGCCGTCGCGATTGTCGATCTTCGCGGTGTAGAGCAGCGTACGCATGCCGCGCTCTTCATAGTTGTGGCTGGCCTGCAGCAACGCGGTGGATTTTCCCGCGTTCATGGTCGAGTAATAGAAGTAGAGCTTCGCCATGCATCAGAACGACGTGACGATTCCGACGACGGCGCCGCACATGCAGGAGGCGAGCGTTGCGGCCAGCAAGGCGCGGAACCCCAGGCGCGCCAGGTCCGGACGCCGCTCGGGGCACATGGCGCCGATGCCGCTGATCTGGATGCCCACGCTCGACAGATTGGCGAAGCCCGCCACGGCGTAGAGTGCGATCAGCTTGCTGTGTTCGGAAAGCGCCTCGATGGGCATCGCCTGCATCTGTAGATAGGCGATGAATTCGTTGAGCACTGTCTTGACGCCGAGCAGCGAACCCACCGTGGGCGCTTCGGTCCACGGCACGCCCATCAGCCAGGCGATGGGCGCGAACACCCAGCCGGCGATCCGCTCCATCGTGAGCGGTGCGCCGCCGACCTCCGGGAACAAGCCAATCGTGCCGTTGACCAGCGCCACCAGCGCGATGGCGACGATCAGGATCGCCAGGATGTTGAGATAGATGTTGAGGCCATCCGAGGTGCCACGCGTGACCGCGTCCATCGAGCTTTCGTAGACGCGCGGCGGCTTCTCGAGCTCCTGGGAGCTGTCGTTGTCCGTCGGGATGAGCAGGTGCGCGAACAGGATGGCGGCTGGCACCGACATGATCGACTTGGTGATCAGTTGCCCGAGCACGCCGTTCAACTGCGAGCCCAGCATTGCCGAATAGATGACCATCACCGAGCCGGCAATCGTCGCCATGCCCGCGGTCATCACCAGCAACAACTCGTACTGCGTCATGCGTGCGAGATACGGGCGCACCAGCAGCGGTGCTTCGATCTGCCCGAGGAAGATGTTCGCCGTGGCCACCAGGCCCGCGGGCCCGCGTGTGCCGAGCGCCTTTTCGAACACGATGGAAATGCCCTTGATGACGATGGGCAGGATGCGCCAATACCAGAGCAGCGCGGAGATCGCCGACATGACGATGACCAGCGGCAACACCTGGAACGCGAAGGTGGCAAGCGCGCCCGGATTGGTGACTTCGAATGGCGGCGAACCGCCGCCGAGATAGCCATAGACGAACGATGTGCCCTGCACGGTGGCGGCGCCCAGCGCACCCACGGCGCGATTGACGTATTGAAGGCCGTCGCGGATGCCCGGCGCCTTGAGCAGCAACGCGCAGATGACGAACTGCAGCGCGACGGCGAAGAACACCAGCTTGAGGCTGACCCGGCGCCAGTTGGTGCTGAACGGCAGCGCCAGTGCGGCGAACACGATGATTCCGAGCAGGCCCTGGACAAGCAGCATCGGGAGACCCCTTGTTGTTCTAGTTAGATGAGCTTGATTTCCCGCAGGCGTTCCTGCAGGAATTCATGCGCATTGATCGGTACGGGAAACAGATCGGGATGTTGCGCGTCGACGTACTGCGGCAGCGTCTTGATGAGGAAGTCGGGATTGAAGTGCAGGAAGAACGGCAGCGAGTAGCGCGCCTTGCGGGCGCGTTCGCTCGGCGGGTTGGTCACACGGTGCGTGGTCGAGCGCAGGTGCATGTTGGTCAGGCGCTGCAGCATGTCGCCCACGTTGCACACCAGCGATCCGGGCGACGGATTGATGGGCAGCCACTCGCCCTTGCGCGACAGCACCTCGAGCCCGGGTTCTTCCGCGCCTAACAACAGCGTGATGACGTTGATGTCCTCGTGCGCGCCGGCGCGCACCGACGGGGTGGGCTGTGCGGGCATGGGCGGGTAGTGGATGACGCGCAGCACGCTGTTGCCGAGATTCACTTTGTCGTCGAAATAGTCCGCCGGCAGCCCCACCGACCTCGCGATCGGCGCCAGCAGACGGCGGCCCAACGCGTCGAAGGCCTGGTAGAGGCCGAGCGTCGACTCGCGAAAGCCCGGAATGCCGTCGACCCAGATGTTAGGCGCCATGTCGGCGCTGAACGGGTGGTCCGGCGGCAGCTCGCGGCCGACATGCCAGAATTCCTTGAGATCGGAATGCGTGGCGCCCTTGGCGGTCTCGATGCCGAAGGCCGTGTAGCCGCGCGCGCCGCCGCCATTCGGGATCTTGTAGCGGAGCTTTTCCTCGACCGGCAACGCAAAAAAGCGCTGGAAGCAGTCCAGGCATTGATCGATGAGGCGCTTGTCGATCCCATGGTTTTCGATGATCACAAACCCGAATTCCGCGTAGGCCGCGGCGATGGCCGCGGTGAATTGCGCGCTCTCGGACTGGCGTGCGTCGAGTGTCGGGATGGTGTCGGTCATGCGCGGGCTATTGTGCCTAGCGTGTTCGGGTTGTAGAAGTCACTCATGCAGGGAGGGAAAGTCAGGGGTCGTAGCAGCCCCTCGCAGTGCGCCGGTGCCATCTTGATGGTTCGCCCCCGGCATTTCGGCTTCAACGCGCAAACCGCCGTCACCAATCGATTCCAGCATCCCGGTGCCGAAGGGCGTTCGGCCGCCGCCGAGGTGGCGGAGCGGGCGCTGCGAGAATTCGACGCCTTTGCCGCGGCACTGGCCGCCGAGGGTGTGACCGTCTGCGTGGCGCCGGATTCCGAAGCGCCGCCCAAGCCCGACGCCGTGTTTCCGAACAACTGGGTCAGTTTCCACGCCGACGGCACGGTGGTGCTGTACCCCATGCACGCCGAAAACCGCCGTGCGGAGCGGCGCCAGGAAATCATCGACACCGCGGTTCGTGAAACCGGCTTCAAGGTGCGTCGGGTGCTGGACCTCACCGCGCACGAGAAGGCGGGGCGCTTTCTCGAAGGCACCGGCAGCCTGGTGCTCGATCATGTGGCGCGCGTCGCCTACGCCTGCCGCTCGCCGCGCACTGATGAGTCGGTGGCCGTGGAATGGGCGCGCGAGATGGGCTATTCGCTCGAACTCTTCGCGGCCGCCGACGAATCGGGCACGCCCATCTACCACACCAATGTGCTGCTGCACGTCGGTACTCGCATCACGGTCGCGGCGCTGGACGCGATCGCGCCGGCCGATCGCGGCCGCGTCGAGCAGCGCCTGCGCGACTCCGGGCGCGAGCTTCTCGCCATCGATCACGCCGAAATGCGCGCCTTCGCCGGCAACATGCTCGAAGTGGGCAGCTGGGATGAATACCTGGGCGACTTCACCATTCTCGTGATGTCGGAAACCGCTCGCCACGCGCTCGCCACGGCAAAATACGTGCGGTTGTATTCGTCCGTGGATGCGTTGCTCGCCGTGCCAGTCGAAGTCATTGAGCGTCACGGCGGCGGCAGCGTCCGATGTATGCTGGCGGAAGTTTTCCTGCCGTAGACCCCGATGGACTTCGCGCTCAAGATTCTGCTGGCCTATCTTCTCGGGTCCATTGTCGGAAGCCTCGTGGTCGGGCGGCTGTGGGGTGGCGTCGACATCCGCAAGACCGGCAGCGGCAATGCGGGCGCCACCAACGCGCTGCGCACCCAGGGGCCGGCATTCGCGCTGTGGGTCATCGTCATCGATGTCGCCAAGGGCTGGATCGCCGCCGCGGTGTTGCCCGGGCTCGCGCTGCCGGGCGTCGCGTCGTCTTCTGAGGAGCTCGCGGCGTGGCTGCCGGCGGCCTGCGCTTTCACCGCGGTCGTTGGCCACGTGTTTCCGGTCTGGCATGGCTTTCGCGGTGGCAAGGGCGTGGCCACTCTCGTGGGCGCATTTGCCGGCATCGAGATGTTGCTGCTCGTACCCTTGTTCGCCACCTGGATCGTCGTGGTTACGGTGTCGGGCTTCGTGGGCCTGGCTTCGATCGCCGCCGCGCTCGCCATCCCGGTCTACCTAGTGCTGCGCGACGGCCCGGTGTTCACGCCGGTGATGGGATTCGCGCTGGCCTGCGCCATGCTGGTCATCTACACGCATCGCGCCAACGTGCGCCGCATGCGCGCCGGTACTGAGCCGCGCGCCCGAAAGCTCTGGCTGCTCGGTCGCGGCCGCCCGTGAACAACACCTCGCTCCCCTTGCCGCAGCGCGTATTTCAGCGGCTGGACGACCGGGTGTACCAGTCTGGCGAAGTGCTGGCAGCCGATCTGTCGGTGACGCGCGCGGCGGTATGGAAGGCCGTGGAGCAGCTGCGCGAGCTCGGCGTGGCGCTCGACGCGCAGACCAACAAGGGCTATCGCCTCGCGCCCGGCATCAGCGCGCTGTCCACCGAACGCATCGAGGCGCAGTTGCCGGGCGAGGTGCGCGCCAGCCTCGAGGTGCTGTTGGTCGAATGGACCATCGACTCCACCAATACAAGATTGTTAGAGGCGCTGCCCCCGGCGGCGGGCCGGGCCGCGGTGTTGCTCGCCGAGCACCAGACCGGTGGGCGCGGCCGGCGTGGGCGAGGCTGGGTTGCGCCGCCGGGCGGCGCCATCTGTCTGTCGCTGGCATGGCAATACGCCGACATGCCGGCAGATTTGTCGGCGCTCTCGCTGGTGGTGGGCCTGTGCGCGGTGAACGCGCTCGCCGGGCTCGGCATCGCCGGCGTGTCGTTGAAATGGCCCAACGACCTCGTTACATCCGCGGGCAAGCTCGGTGGAATTCTCATCGAGATGCGCAGCGAATCGGGCGGTCCCGTACACGTCGTGGCCGGCATCGGCCTCAACGTGCTGCTCGATGACGCGGCGCGCGCCGCCGTCAAGGCCACCGGCAACATCGCCGACGACATACGCGCCCGGTGTACCTCCGTGCCCGACCGCAACAGCATCGTGGCCGCACTGCTGGCGCGGCTAGTGCCCGCGCTCGAAGGATTTCCGCGCCACGGCCTCACGCCGCACCTCGACAACTGGCACGACTGCGATGCACTTCGCGAGAGCGAGGTGCGCGTCGAGAACGCCGGGGAGATCACGCGCGGCGTGGCGCGCGGCATCGATGCGCACGGCGCGTTGCTCGTCGAGACGCCAACCGGCGTGCGGCGCTTCATTTCCGGCGAAGTCACAGTGCGGGTGGATCAATGACAATCTTGTTAGTCGACATCGGCAATACGCGCGTCAAGTGGGCGATATTGCGCGGTCCTTCTCAAGGCCGAATGCAGGCCGCAGCGCATGAAAACTCCGGCCTCGCGCTGCGCGCGCTGGTGCGCGGCGCGCCTCGCGAGGTACGCCGCGTGGTCGTCGTCAGCGTCGTCGACGAAGCGCTGTCGCGCGTGCTCGACGCCGCCGTGCGCCGCCGGTTCGGCATCGCGCCCGAATACATCGCTTCCACGCGACGCGCGCATGGCGTGACCAACAGCTACCGCGATACGTGGCGGCTCGGTGCCGATCGTTGGGTGTCTGCGGTGGGCGCGCACGCGCTGGCGCGCGGGCGAACCGCGGTCATCGCCAACGTAGGCACGGCGCTCACCGTCGATGCGGTCACGGCGAAGGGGCGGCATCGCGGCGGTGCCATCATTCCTGGCCCCGAAGCCATGGTCCAGACTCTGCTCTCCGGCACCCACGGCATCCGGCGCCGCGCGGGCGGCTCGGCCGCCGCGGTGCGTTCGCTGTTCGCCACCGATACCGCCGGCGCATTGGCTGCAGGTTCGGGGTTCGCGGCCGCCGCGTTCATCGATCGCGCACTGCGCGAAGCCGCTCAAACCCTGGGCGGCAGGCCTTTGTTGATACTCACCGGTGGCGGTGCACCGGCGCTGGCGCGCTATATAAAGAGTCCCGTTCGCCACGTTCCCGACCTCGTCCTGCGCGGGCTCGCGGTCTTCACGCAAGAATAGGCCGAGGCGGTAGTCGAACCGCATTTGCTACACTCGCGCCGCCCGTGCGTGCTGCTTTACTCCTTCTATTGCTGGCCAACCTCGCGTTCTTTGCGTGGTCGGCCTGGCTTGCGCCGAAAGACGCACAGCTTCCCGTTTCTCCGAAGGTGGACGCACCGCGGCTGCAGCTGGCGCGCGAGACGCAGCCAGTGTCCGCCGAGGGCGGGCGGTGCGTCACTGTCGGTCCGTTCTCGAGCAATGAGCTCGCCGCGCGCGCACGCCAGACGCTGAACGACAGCGGTTACCTGTCGCTGCCGCGCGAAGTCGCCGTCCGCTCGTTCGATGGCTACTGGGTGTATCTCGAAAGTCCGCCCACCGAATCCGCAGAGCGGCGCCTGCTGGATCGACTCAGGAAAGGCGGCATCGACGACGCGCAGGCCATGGGTGAGCTGGGTGCCCCGCGGCGAATTTCACTGGGAATCTTTTCAGACGAGACGCGCGCCGCGGCGCAGTCGGAAAAGGTGGCCAAGCTTGGATTGCTGCCGCAGATCGAAGCCCGCGAAAAGGGCGACACTGCCATCTGGTTGGACCTCACCCTCAAGTCGGATTCGCCACCGCTCGAGGGATCGAAGTTCCCGGCCGGGGACGCCGAGCTGGAATTCCGGCCCTGCCCGGCGGCCGCAGCGCCGCCGCAGAAACCGGGAAGCGCGCAATAGCGCCAGGGCGTCCGCGCGCCTAAAATCCGCGCTCTCTTATATATGCCGGCTTAGCTCAGTTGGTAGAGCACCTGATTTGTAATCAGGGGGTCGCGGGTTCGATCCCTGCAGCCGGCACCAGTCTCTTACTTCGGCAATTCATACCGCGCACTTCGGCCCGCGCCCACGACTAACAGGCAGCCGAGCGTCACAAGTTCGGCCAGATCGCGCTGCGCCGTGGCGGGACTGGTCTTGGTGAGATGCGCGTATTTGCGATTGGTCATTCCGCCTTCGAATCCTTGCGGCCTTGCTTCGAGCATCGCGTTGAGCGCCTTGCGCTGCCGGATGTTCAAGGAACTCTGTCCGTGCTTCACCCAGAACCGCGCCCGGCGCATCACCTGCCCAACGGTCTGTTCGCTGGCTTGTGCGGCCGCTGTGAATTGCGCCAGGAACCAGCCGAGCCAGTCGGTCACATCGAGATTTCCGCGCGAAAGTTTTTCGAGCGCCGCGTAGTAATCGTCGCGCACGCTCATGAAGCGCGCCGACATGCTGTACAGACGTACGATGCGGCGTTCGTCGCGTGCCAGCGCGTGATCGAGCAGCGCGCGCCCGACGCGGCCATTGCCATCTTCGAACGGGTGCAGTAGTTCGAACCAGGCATGCGCGAGTCCGGCGCGGATCAGTCCATCCAGATTCTGCGGCGGCTGGTTGTACCAATTGAGAAAACCGCGCATCTCTTTCTCGAGCCGCTTCCGCGGTGGTGCCAGGTAATGGACACGCTCGCGGCCGATCGGACCGGATACGATCTGCATGGGCTCGCCACCGCGCAAATCTCCGACCCGAATTTCGTGGAGACCTGATCGACCGGTCGGAAAAAGAGCCGCTTGCCATGAACACAGCCGCTTCAGCGTGAGCGGTTCTTCAAAGCGCTGGGTTGCGTCCAGCAGCACTTCGACCAGCCCTTCAACAGACCTGGGCGGGTTCGGGAGGCCAGCAGTTGGCAGGCCCAGGCGCCGCGCCAGCGAACTGCGTATCGCGTTGGGATCAAACTTCTCACCCTCGATGGCGCTGGTGGCCACACCTTCCAGCGTGAGCACTTCCAGCTGCGCATTCAGATCCGCGGCGGAATCGAGCAGCTTGGCGATTCCCTCCACTTCTCCCTGGGCGCGTCGGGCGCTGGCGAGCGCGGCCGACAGTTTTGCCGCATCCCAGCGGAACTCGGGCCAGCCGCCCTGCTGCCAGATCCAAAGGTTGAGGTGTTTGCTTGCCATAATCGCCTCATTTGATGAGGTGATTCTAACCGCTAATCACCTCATCAGGCGAGGCGATTATGGCGCCGCACTTATATATGGATATGGAGAGGGGCAGCTGGAAGACATGGCTACTGCGCCGCGACCGGCACCGAGAAATTCTGATTGGGGAAAGCCTCGGCCGTCGGTCGCTGCACCACGTTAAAGCCAAACTTCATGGCGCGATGACAGTTATTGCAACCTGCGGTGAGCGAATCAAAGGCCGTTTCAAAGGCGGCTTTATCGTGTTTTGAGACCGACGCGCGTAGCGCGACCACCGGCGCGTCGGTCATGGCGGGCAGCACTTCCGCAAGCGGCACTGGCGAATCTTTGTGCGTCGGGTGGAACGCGACGGCATCGTGAAATCCCTCCTCGAGCTCGTCGATTTCATACGCGGCCAGATCCCAGTTCGACGCTTCGCCAGCGAACCACAACTTGGTGTGCCGCATCTGCGTGAAGGTCATGATCTCGCCGAGGCCCGGTGTATACGTCGTGCTCGTTTCGTCGCGAGCGGCGCATGAGATGAGCCCCACAAGCGCTGCGAGAGCAATCACAGCGTTTGAATTGCGCGAGTTCATGCGTAGCTCCAGCAGCGGCGGGCAGCCGTCAGGGTATCAAGACTTACGATCGCCGATGGCGCAACCACGAGACGGCGATCAGCGCCAGCAATAGCCATGGAAGCCGGTCGGGATTCATCATTCGCCAACCGGCGGCTTCCAGCAGCGCACCTGAGGGGGCGGCGCGAGGAAAGCACGCTCCATACAGGCTCTCCTGTGGTCTCGACAGTTTCGTTACGCGAATATCGACACGGTTGCGCCTCGGGAATAAACCCGCCCGCCGCGCAGTCTTCTCTCATAGACAGCCAGGCGCACCGTGGTACTGATTCTCGAGCCGAATTCATGAGCGAGACGCGTCGGCATTTCGAAGCGCAGGTGCTTCCGCATCTGGATGCGGCCTATCGCTTTGCCCGCTGGTTGTCGGCTTCATCCGTCTTCGCGGAGGACGTCGTGCAGGACGCCGTGTTGCGCGCGTTTCGAAGCTTCGACTCGTTCCGGGGCGGCGACACGCGAGCATGGCTGTTCGCGATCGTGCGCAATTGTCACGCGACGACGGCGGCGCAGCACCGCAAGCGCGTGTTCGTGCCGCTGCCGGATGAAGCCGCTTGGCAGACGGATTCGACCGCGGAGAACGATGCGCTGGCTCGCGATGACGAACGCGTGCTCGCACGATTGATGTCGGCGTTGCCCGAGGAGTACCGCGAAGTGCTGGTCTTGCGCGAGCTCGAGGAGATGAACTACCGCGACATCGCGACGATCGCGGACATTCCCATTGGTACGGTGATGTCCCGCCTGGCGCGCGCACGCGCCGCGCTCAAGCAGCTCGCCGTTCGCGAGCAGGAGAAAACGGCATGAGCTGCGAACAGAGCCTGCGAGTTCAGGCGTATTTCGACGGCGAGCTTGCCAGCGATGAGGAAACGCTCGTCGTGCAACACCTGGCGCAATGCCCGGCCTGCCGCGAACTGCTCGCGGATCACGAGCGCGGTCGGACCTTGCTGCGCAGCGAGGCGTCCGGAATGCGAGCCCCCGCGCAACTGCGCGCGCGTATCGCGAGTGCGCTCGACGCCGAATCCGCGAGCGTGACCCGCGGCGCATCGGTTGCGCGGAATCCGGCGCGCCCGTTGCGCTCGCGTCCTTTCTGGTTAGGCGCCCTCGCGGGGCTCGGGCTCTCGGGCATTGCCGCAACGCTCATCGTGTTGCTGGTGTTGCCGATGGCGGCCGCGCCGCTCGTCGATGAGCTCGTGGCAGCGCACCTGCACTCGCTCCAGCCAGGACAACTGATCTCGGTACTCTCGAGCGAGCGGCACACGGTCAAGCCCTGGTTCGCGGGCCGCGCCGATGTCTCGCCCACGGTTGCGGATTTTACCGACGAGGGCTTCACTCTTGCCGGCGGTCGCGCCGATGCGGTGCTCGATCAGCGTGCGGCCGTGGCCGTTTACCGCCATGGCCCGCACACCATCAACGTCTTCACCTGGGCCGAGTCCCGGGCCGTTTTGCCCCACGCGCAGATGCGCCGGGGATATCGGATGTTGTTCTGGCGCTCGGCGGATCTCGCCTACGCCGCCGTCTCGGATGCGAGCTGGGACGAACTTCAGAAGCTCGAGCGGCTGCTGCAGACGCGCAGCGAAACGGAACAACGGCCGAATCCTCGTCGGGAATAAATCCACGCTCGCCAAAGTCTTCTCTCCTGAACCCTCAGGAGATAGTCATGTCCGATGAAACGTCCTTGCGCTCGCGGCGCGAAGCACTCAAATGCCTGGGCTTCGGCGGCGCCGGAACCTTGTTTGTCCTTGCTGGTGGCGTGTTGACGCCGATCGATCTGGCCGCGGCCTCACCACCCGGCGACCCGCGCCTGATTCGTTCTAGCAAACCGCTGTTCGTGCAGATCAGCGACAGCCACATCGGCTTTCACAAGGAGGCCAATCCGGATGTGGTCGGCACTCTCAACCGCACGATCGACCTCGTGAATGCCATGCCCGAGCAGCCGGCGCTGATCATCCACACCGGCGACATCACACACTTGTCGAAAGCGGAGGAATTCGATGGCGCGCAGCAGCTTCTCGCGCGTCTGCGAGCCACGGAGTTGCACACCGTGCCCGGCGAGCACGACACGACCGACCCGGGTGCGGCGCAGTACTTCGCGCGATTCGGCAAACAGTCCGGGAACAAGGGCTATTACAGTTTCGATCACGAGGGCGTGCATTTCGTCGGCTTGGTGAACGTCCTCGAATTCAAACCGGGTGGATTGGGAACTCTCGGGGCCGAACAGGTCGCGTGGGCCGTGGCGGATCTCAAGGCGCGCACCGCGAGTACGCCCATCGTGGTGTTTGCACACATGCCGCTGTGGACTATCTACGCGCCCTGGGGCTGGGGCACCGGCGACGTCGAGCCGATCTTCCAGGAACTCAAGCGATTCGGGTCGGTGACGGTGCTGAACGGCCACATCCACCAGATCGTGCAGAAGGTGGAGGGCCACATCACTTTCCACACCGCGCGCTCCACGGCATTTCCTCAACCGGTGGCAGGTCAGGGCGATGGCCCCGGGCCCCTCAAAGTTCCTGCGGACCAGCTGCCACGGATGTTAGGTCTAACCAGCGTGTCGCTCGTCAAGCATCCGCGAGCGCTTGCCATAGACGACTCGACGATCAGTGACTCCACCATCGCGGTGGCGTTGTGATGCGGCAAATGCTGATGGTCATGGTGTGCGCGGCGGCCATGGAGGCCGAGCCCGCGACGCCCCCTGTTTCCACGGTCGAGATCAAGAACTTCCACTTCGTGCCCGACACGCTGAAGATTCCCGCGGGCGCCACCGTGACCTGGACCAACAAGGATGACGACGTGCACACGGTGATGAGCGCGAGCGGTCTATTCGTCTCCGGCGCACTCGACACGGGCGATCACTACAGCTACCAGTTCACGAAGCCGGGAACGTACCAGCTCGCGTGCTCGCTGCATCCGCAGATGAGCCAGACGATCGTCGTCGAACAAGCAGTTCGTGTCAGCCAAAGTAAGGTCAATTCACCTGGAGCATTGCCTGCGGCTGGTGCGTCGAGGGCCAATGCGCACCACGATCCGACAATCGTGCCAGCGACCGCCCGGCGACGAAACCGGGTGCGACAATTCACCGCAGCGCGAGAAAATTTCAGCAGCCGCCTGTGACGACCTTCTCCATTTCGTAGCACTTCGCCTGTTAGTTTGTTTGCGTCGCGATTCGTCTCGCGGCACGAGGGGCATGCTGACTGGAGTAGTTTGTGAAAACGAGACCTGCGAAACATTTCCTGCTCGCCTCTGATTTCGATCAGACGTTGAGCTTCAACGATTCTGGGTCCGAGCTCAGCGAGTTGCTGGGCATATCCAACTTCGAGCAAAAGGTCGCGGGCCTGTCGGCCAGCCACCTCGTGCAGCAGGGCGGGGAGCTCGCCTACCTAATCCGTCACGATCCGGAATTTCGCGGTGTGCGGCGCGAGCATCTCATCGAGGCAGGGCGCCGCGTGCGACTCAAGGTGGGCCTCAGGGCGTTCGTGAAATTCCTCGAGCAGGGTGTCGACGGCAACGAGTTTTCCTTCTACGTGATCTCGGCGGCGCCGCGCGAGGTGGTGGTGTCCGCGCTCGACGGCATCGTGCCGCCGGATCACATCTTTGGCACCGAGCTCGACTACGACCCCGACACCGGCGAGGTGCGCGCGATCAAGCGGGTACGCGCGGGTTTCGGCAAGGTGGCGGTGCTCGACGAGCTGGTCGAGCGACTCGGATTCACCTCTGATCGCGTGATTTACGTCGGCGATGGCAGTTCCGACATTCACGTGATGCTCCATGTGAACAACGGCGACGGATTCACGATCGCAGTTTCCGCAAACCGCCAGCTCGCACGCATCGCCCAGAGCACGGTGCTCAGCGACAATGCCGGCAGCGTGCTGGTCCCGGTTCTCGATCAGTTGCTGGGAATGCGCTCGGCGCAGGTCCGCGCGCTGCTCGAGTCGACCGGCCTGGTGCTTGATGACTGGCAGCGGGAGAGAACGGATCGCGTGTTGATCAGCGAGTGGGCGCCGCTGGCGAACGCAGTTTGAGGGCCGGCACCATGACAGACATGTTGGGCTGGATTGCCACCGCGGTTTTCGTCAGCTCCTACTTCTTCAAGCGCGCCGCGCTGCTTCGCGCGGCGCAAATGTCGGGGGCCGCGCTGTGGATCATCTATGGCGTGTTGATTGGGGCGATTCCGGTGGTGGTCGCCAACGGGCTGGTGTTCGCGGCGGCGGCCTGGACGCTGGCGCAATCGAAGGTGCGTGCCGGGTGATTTAGCGCGGGATGTCCGTTATTGCCCGCCGGATGTCCGCAATTCGGGCCGAGGGTCGTCTAAACGTATCAGATGCTTCTGTTACGTTCATTGCCGGACCTTGCGAACAACGCCGAGTCGCACGAATCACTGCGCGCCAAATGTGGCCGCGAGAACTGCATCGTCTGGGGCCGCACGCGGCGCGCGGACTTTGGTCCCTATCCACCTGCGTTGTCGATTCGCGCCGTGTGGGGCGGCACGCAGTACTGCCACCTGACCGGGCGAACCATCGCCGTCGATGACGACACCTTCCTGATCCTGAATCCGGCGCGGGTCTATTCCACGAGCATCCGCGCGACCCAGCCGGTCGAGTCGCTCACCATCTTCTTTCATCCAGAGCTGATCCATGCGATGGAGCAGCCACCGGACTTCATCGAAAACCTGCAGCCTCACGACGCCACCGTGAGCCCGGTCCTGAAATTCATCAGGGCACACTTGTGGCGCGGACTCGTCGATGAAGACTGGTACGAGGAGCAGGTGATTTTCCTGCTGGAGCGAATGCAATGCCGCCAGGGCAAGGTGCTCGAACGCATCGATCAGCTCGCGCTCATTCGTCCGGCAACACGCCGCGAAGCCTATCGGCGCATTGCGCTGGCGACCGACTTCCTGCTCACGCACTACGTCGAGGACGTCGATCTCGGGACGCTGGCGGGCATGGCCTATCTATCGAAGTTCCACTTCCTGCGGCTGTTCAGGCTGATACACGGCATCACGCCGCGCACCTACCTGCAGCGCAAACGCGTGGACGTGGCCGTGCGCCTGCTCGAATCGACGCAAATGACGATTGGCGAGGTGGCGGCCAGCGTCGGCTTCGCGCACGCCTCGACCCTTCTGCGCCACGTGCGACGCCGGACCAAGCTTTCACCGCGGCAGTTTCGCGACCGCATGGTCGGCGCCAGGCCGCTGGGACACCGGCACACGGAGCATTCGCAATTGCAGCCCGACTAATTCGCAATCGCCGCACGATCGGGCGGTAACCCTGTTGCTACCGTCGCACAACTGTTCTTCTTGCAGAAGGGAAAATCCATGTCGACTAGCTACACCGTTCGCCGCGCGGTTCGCCGCGCGCTGTTTGCCGCCGCCGTTGCAGCCGGCGCCATGCCTTTGCGGGTTTTCGCGCAGGTTCCGCCGGATTCGCAGGTCGAGCCGCTCGAAGAAGTCGTCGTCACCGGGTCGATCCTGCGGCGCACTGACTCGGAAACGCCTTCTCCCGTGACCGTCATCAACGCGGCAGAGCTGGAGCAGCGGGGTATCAACACCGTTTCCGAAGCGGTCCAGCGCCTGTCGGCCAACAATGCCGGCACCATTCAGGCAGGCTGGAACGCGTCCGGCAATTTCGCCTCCGGTGCCACGGCGCCTTCGCTGCGCGGACTCACCGTGCAAAACACCTTGTCGGTCGCCGATGGGCTGCGCCTGGCGCCCTATCCCTACGCGGATGACGGCCAGCGCAATTTCGTCGACCTCAACACCATTCCGAGCGGCATTGTCGATCGCATCGAAATCCTGCGCGATGGCGCGTCGTCGACGTACGGCGCGGACGCCATCGCCGGCGTCGTCAACGTCATCACCAAGAAGGAAATCAAGGGCCTTCATATCGGCGGTGCCAGCGCGCTGTCTCAAGAGGGCGGCGGCGATGAAAATCGCTTCGACCTCACCTGGGGCTTCGGCGATCTCGAATCGCAGGGCTACAATTTCTACATCAGCGGCGAATACCTGAAGTCGGATCCGCTGTGGGCGCGCGATCGCGGCTACCCATTCAACACCTACGACCTCACTCGCAAGTGTGGTGCGTCCGGCAGCTGCATGAACAACACCAACTGGAACGGCGTCACTGCCGAGGCCGGCGACGTACTTTCGTCCTTCAACGGCCTGCAGGCGATTCCAGGCGTTACGCTGGTTCGTCCGGTCACCGCTGCCGGCACCACGCAGGGTGCGGGTCGGTATCAGTTTCTCAATCCGGCCGCCGGCTGCCGCGAGTGGCCCACGGTCAATATCACCGCCAACCAGTCGAACACCTCGCCGCTGAGCATCTGCGAAGTCAATTTCCAGGGCGCCTACCAGATGTTGCTGCCGGATATCGAGCGCACTGGCCTCTCGGTCCGCTTCACGGCCAACGTCGGTGAGAACGCACAGTTCTACACCATGGCTAACTTCTACAAGACCGACACTTTCTCCACCGTGGTGCCACAAAATTTGACCGGCACGCCACCACCGCCGCGGCCAGCGGGACTGGGCCCGTACAACGTCATCCTTCCCGTGTATGTCTGCTCCACCGGTGTCGGCACGCCGAATGGCGTCAACACCGGTTGCACTGCCGCCAACGGTCAGCTCAACCCCAACAACCCGTTCGCCGGCGCCGGCCAGACGGCCCAGGCGCTGTTGCGGGCGCCGTTTCCGCGCACCAACGAAACCGATTCGCGCGCGATCCGCGCGGTGGTCGGAGTCGACGGGACTTTCGCGGAAGACTGGCGCTACTCGGCCAGCCTGACGAGCTCCGAGATCGGAGTGAACCGCGACCAGGGCGGGTTCATGATTCCGCAACGGATCATGGACGTGGTGGCACGCGGCACTTTCAACTTCTCCGATCCGCGCGCAACGCCGCAGGATGTTTGGGACTACATGGCGCCGACGGCCAGTGAGTATTCCACGTCACGGCTGTGGCAGGCCCAGGGCACGATCGCCAGGGACCTGTTCGACCTGCCGGGCGGCGCGATGCAGGCGGCCCTCGGTGCGTCGTATCGCAAGGAGTCGATAACCGCTCCCAGCGCCAACCCGGCCAACAATTCCGCGCCGTACGAGCGCTATTACACCATCAACGCGGTCGGCACCGCCGGCAGCCGCGACGTGAAGTCGGCGTTCTTCGAGATCAACGCTCCGGTTCTCCATCAGCTCGAGCTGATGGCATCCGGACGGTTCGACGATTACTCCACCGGGCAATCTAACTTCTCGCCGAAGGTGGGTTTCAAGTTCACGCCCATCGAACAGATCGCGATTCGCGGTACCTACTCGAAAGGCTTCCGCATTCCGAGTTTCAATGAGGCGTTTGGTCTGCCGACCACCGGCTTCGTGCTGCGCACCGCCGACTGCGCCGGGGCGGCCGCGGCCTACTGCACCGCGCACGGCAACAATGCCTATGCGACCAACCAATACGCGGTGGGTCTCACGCAGATCGGCAATCCCGAACTCGACCCGGAAAAGTCGACCTCATTCACGGCGGGCCTGGTGATCGAGCCGATGCACAATCTCAGTTTCACGCTCGACTACTGGAGCATCGAGGTGAAAAACCTGATCACCGGCGTCACCAACACGGCGCCCGCAGAAGCGGCGTACTACGCGAATAACGGCGTCGTCGATATTCCGGGCCTCACTGTGATCCCCGGCATTGCTGATCCGTCGTTCCCGAATGCGTTGCCGGCACTGGGCTTCATCCAGTCGTCATTCGTGAACCAGGACAAGCAGGAAGTGAGCGGCATCGACCTCGGCGCGAATCTAACCATTCCGCTGGGCGACACGCTCACGTTACAGAGCAGCCTCGATGCTTCGTACCTGCAGAAGTTCGAACTGACGACCGATGCGGGCGTTGTGTCGCGCTATGACGGCACACTGAGCCCATGCAACATCACCTCGTGCTCGGGCGCTCCCAAATGGCGAGCCTCCTGGCAGAACACGGTGGAGTTCGGCAAGACGACGGTGTCGCTGACGGGGTATTACACCAGCGGCTACGACACCGCCGCGGTTGACCTGGGCGGCATCAGGGGAGATTGCCTGGCCAACGCGGCCGCCGGCGCGGCAACACTCGCCTATGTCGACGGCACACCAGTCAATTGCAACGCGAAGCCGACCTGGAATGCCGACCTGACGGTCCGACACAAGTTCAACGACAAGTACACGGTGTACGCCGATGTCCTGAACGTTTTCGACATCGCAGCGCCGTTCGAGCCGTCGGCGGCTTACAGCACGTTCTGGTTCAACCCGTCCTGGGCGGGCCCGAATATTCTCGGCCGCTACTTCCGTCTGGGTGCCAAGATCGATCTCTAACAAGAAGACCCTGGGGTGAAATCGGGCGGCTCCGCGCGGAGCCGCCCTTTTTTATACTTCTTCGCAGCCGTCTATCCAGCTCCTGAGCACGGCGAGCGTTTCGTCGACCAGCACCAGGTTCGCGCGCCGCCCGGCGGAAATGCGCCCGAGGTCGCGGTCGAGCTTCAGGAATTCCGCCGGGTAGCTGCTTGCCATGCGCACGGCTTCTTCAATTGGTACCCCGAGCGTATCGCGCGTGTTACGCACCGCACTGGCCATGTCGAGATGCGCGCCGGCAAGCCGGCCCTGGTCGTCGACGACCCGGTCGCCGTCAACCGTGATGAGCCGGCCCTGGATCCGGAACTCCTTCACGTCGGCACCGACGCTCGGCATGGCGTCGCTGACCAGCATGAATCGATCGTGTCTCTTGGCGCGCAAGGCGATCTTCAGCACTTCGGGGTGTACGTGATGCCCGTCGACGATGAGACCGGCCCAACTATCGGCGTGCGCCAGCGCGGCGCCAACGGCGCCGGGTTCGCGATTCACGAGCTGCGACATGGCGTTGAACAGGTGGGTGAAGCCGCGCACGCCGGCGGCGAGCGCCGGCTGCAGTTCGGCGAACGTCGCATTGGTGTGGCCGGCAGACACGATCACGCCGGCATCGGTAAGCGCGCGGATGATGGCTGGCGTGGTGCGCTCGGGCGCCAGTGTCACCATGCTGACGCCGCCGGTCGGAGTAGATAGCAGCCGGACGGCCTCCGCATCCAGCGAACGCAACTTGCTCGCATCGTGCACGCCGCGACGTTCGTTGCTGAGGAACGGCCCTTCGATGTGAATGCCGAGTACGCCGGGAACGTCTTGCGCGATCGCGTCGCGCACCGCCTCGATGGCGCGGGCCACGACGGCAAGATCGTCGCTGATCAGCGTGGGCAGGAAGCCGGTGGTGCCGAAACGGCGATGCGCGGCGCCGATGCGCCGGATCGCGCCGACGTGTGGCGCGTCATTGAACAGGACCCCGCCGCCGCCGTTGACCTGGATGTCGATGAAGCCGGCGACCAGGCGGCGCCCCGCCAGGTCCTGACGCGTCGCCGCCAGCGCCCGCGGCTCGTCGGACGCCACCACGTCGACGATGACGCCAGCGTCGATCAGCACGGCCAGTCCGGCGCGGAACGCCCCATCGAACAGGACGCTGCCATTGACCAGGGCGGTCGTCATCAGACGGTCTCGGTCACCTTGCTCAGATGCGGCGGGCGATC
>JBDTSV010000034.1:0-11344 GCA_039930985.1 Pseudomonadota bacterium | reverse complement strand
GCAAAGGCGCCGCGGCATGAACCACAAAAACTTCTTGCTGGCGGCCGGCACCGCCGCATTGCTGCTCGGCTCGGGCGTCTGGCTTTCGATGCGTGAGGCCAGCCAGCAAGCCGATCTTGGCGGCGGCATCGTGTTCGCCGACCTGAAGCCCGCCCTCGGCGAAGTCGCGGAGATCCGCTTCTCCAAGGGTGACGGCAGCCGCACCACGTTGCGTAAGGATGCCGCTGGCTGGACCGTCGTCGAACGCCAGTACCCGGCGGATGCCGCGCGGGTGCGCGAGCTCGCGCTGGCACTCGCCAACCTCAAGGTCGTCGAGCGCAAGACCAGCGACCCGGCTAACTACGCGAAGATCGGCGTCGAGACCCCCGACTCACCCACGGCCGGCAGCACGCTGGTCGAAGTCGTAGCGGGCAAGAAAACCTGGTCGCTCATCGTCGGCAAGGGCGCCGAGGGTCGCGCTGTCTACATTCGCAAGCCTGCCGAGGCGGCCAGCAGCCTGGCGCAACCGCTCATCGCACCCGATCCGGATCAGAAGCGCTGGATCGACCGGCTGCTCACCGACATTCCTGGCGCGAACGTCCACGACCTCGCGGTCAAGACCGGCGCTGGTCCCGCCTATCTATTGACGCGCGCCAAACGCGCCGACCCCGAGTTCACGCTGAGCCCGGTTCCGCGGGGACGCAAGCCCGTGAGCAACATGGCGCTCAACGGCCAGGCCGACGCGCTAGGCGCATTCAGCTTCGACGATGTTCGGGTGCTGTCGTCTCCGGCAACGCCGCCGACGGATGTCGCGACCTACCGCACCTTCGATGGACAGGTGATCGAGTTCGGCGGTCACCGCGAGGGTGAGAAGGCCTTCATCACGATCTCGGCGCGGCGCGATCCCAAACTCGCGGCGCAATTCGCCGAGGCACCGGCGACGCCAGCTGCCGTCCCGGCGACCCCCGCTGCCGCGAAGCCCGTCGCGCCCGCAGCCGCCGATCAGACCGTCGAACGACTGGTGGCGCGCACCAAGAGCATGGAGTTCGAGATCCCCGCCTACAAGTACGAAGGCATCTTCAAGAAGCCGGAAGACCTGCTCGAAAAGCTTCCCGAGCCCGTCAGGAAGGAAACGCCGAAAAAGAAATAGCGCGCTAGCGCGTTCGCGCGACCAGGATGATTGCGGCGCTGGCCAGCAGCACCGTCGGAAACCAGGCGAGCACCAGCGGGCTCGCGTCGAACACCAGCGCGCCGCTCTCGAGCATGCGCTGCACGAGAAAGAACGACACGCCGATCAGCACGCCTAACAGCGTACGCGCGCCGGAACCGGCGGAACGAAGGCTGCCGAACACGAAGGGAACGGCGAGCAGCGCCGCGAACAGGATGGCGGTAGTGCGCGCGATGCGCGACCAGAAGGCGAATTCCTGTTCACTGGAAGCCAGCTCGTTCTGCTTCAGGTGACGAATGAGGTTCCACAGCACGCGGGTTTCCAGCTGGCGTGGTGTAGTCACCGTGAGCGCCAGGAAATCGCCGCCCACCGATGAGACAAACTTCCGGCTCTCTTCGTGTTGCGATTCGATGGTTTCGCCGCCGAACGTGGTGCTGGCGAAGTGTGAAAGCTGCCAGCTGCCGTCCGGCAGCACGCTGGCGGTGTTCGCGGAAGCCACCGACTTGAGCTGGTGATCGTCGGTGAGTTCGATGATGAGCATGCCGCCGAACTCGGCGCCGCCCGACTGCTGCGCCACGTTGATGAGCAGATTGCCATCGCGGACCCAAGGACCGGCGCGGCCCGCGAAGGTGATGGTGGAAAACTTCGACAGCAGCTTTTGCTGCTTGGCCATGGCCTGCAGCGGCGGCGCCAGGAATTCGCCGCACACGACCGCCAGCGCCATCAGCAGAAAGCCCGCCATGAGCACTGACCCGGCGATGCGCCACACGGAAATGCCGGCGGCGCGCATCACCGTGAGCTCGCTGCCGCGCGCCAGCGAACCTAAGCCCAGCAGCGCGCCGATCATCACGGCGATGGGCATCATCTCGTAGACCTGCTGTGGCATGTTGAGCAGCACGAACCAGAAGGCGTCGAGAGCCGTGTAGGTGCCGACGCCGATGTCGTCCTGCTGGTTGGCGAACAGCCATACCGCGCCGAGCGTCAGCAGCACTGCCAGGACCACGAAAACACCGCCCAGCACCGCGCGAATTACATATCTATCGAGCAGGTTCATGCGCTCGCCCCGGCGGCCGCACGCTGGGCGCTCATGTTTCGCCGGTAGCGAAGGCCCGCCAGCCAACGTGGCGCGGTGATGAGCGCCGCGCCGAAGAGCGCCACCGCCGCATGCACCCACCACAGGCCTAACCAGGGAGGCGCGACGCCACGCTGGATCCAGAATTTGCCGGCGATGGCGAGCTCGATGTAGACGAAGAAAATCAGGATGGCGAAGCCCACGCGCGCGTAGCGACCCTGGCGCGGCCGCAGGCGCGCCAGCGGCACGGCGATGAGGGCCATGACCACGCCCATGATGGGAAATGCCAGCCGCCAGTGAAGCTCGGCGACCTGCGCCGGATCGCCCGACCCCACCAGTGTGCTGGTGGGCAGGCCTTCGAGCGCCACCGAGCCACCCGACATTGCCGGTAGTCGCACGGGAATCGAGTTCTCGGCAAAGCGCACGACGCGAAACCGGCGTTCGCCGGGAATGCCTTCATAGCGCTCGCCGTCGTACAGCGTGATCACCTGCAGGTCACCGCCTTCCGAATAGGCATGCGTGGCGCGCTGCGCGAGCGCGATCTCGAGCACGTTGCCGCGCGTGCGCTGCACGAACACGCGGCGCAGTGTTCCGTCCTTGTCTGCCGCCTGCGCATAGACCACCGTGCTGCCACCACCGAAAGTGCTGAACTTGCCGGCGCTAATGGGGGCGAACTGGCCGGCGCGCAGCGCTTCGCGGCGCAGGTCGAGCATCCGGCTAGTGGCGGCGGGCGACACCTGCAATGAAATGAAGGCCAGCAACGCCGTGAGCACTGCGGTGAAACCCATGACCGGCAACATGATCACTCGCGATCCGGCGCCGCAAGCCTGCGCCGCGGTCATCTCGCTGTCGTGGTACAGCCGCCCGAGTGCCAGCACGATGCCCAGCAACAGGGCGATCGGAATGACCAGGGTCAGGTTTTGCACGGCACCCATGAGGATGAGGTCGAACACCACGCCCCGCGGGTACTGACTGTCGGCCGCCCGCTCTAACACGCGCGCGACCTGATTGGTCAGCATTATCACGAGTAATACGCCAGAAACTGACAGCCAGCTCACGGCGACTTCACGCAGGATGTAGCGATCGAGGATCCGCAGCAACAGGCCACCTAAACAGACTTGGGTTACACTTCGCGACCTTAAAACACTCCACCCTCCGCAACAATGCGAGCGTGATCATGCAGTTCGAAATCTGGACGAAGGCACTCGCCGAGCTGCCCGTCGATTGTGTTGCAGTCGGCGTCCATGACGACGGCGACCTGGCTGCCGAAGCCAAGGCTCTCGACCTGCGCTCGCGCGAGAAACTCTCCCGCCTCGTGAAGCGCGGCGACTTCACCGCCAAACTCGGCGAAACCTGGCTCATCGCCGACCTCGAAGGAATCCGCGCCGAACGCGTGCTGCTCGTCGGCCTCGGGCCAAAGACCGAACTCACTCGCAAGGCCTGGCGCCGCGCCGTTTCCGCCGCCATTGGCGCCGCCACCCGCACGCGCGTCACTTCGCTCGGGCTCGCGTTGCCGCGCCCCGCGGCGAAGATCCTCACCGATGAACGCCTGGGGCGTGCCGTGGCCGAAGTCACCGGGCACTCGCTCTATCGCGTCAATGACCTCAAGAGCAGCAAGAAGCCGCGTACGCCGGCGCTCACGCGCGTGGTCGTGGTCGTGGCCGCCAAGGCCACCCAGGCAACCCAGAAAGGCTTCTCACAAGGTGCCGCACTGGCCCTGGGCGCCGCGCTGATGCGCAACCTCGCCAACCTGCCCGGCAACGTGTGCACGCCCACCTACCTCGGCAAGACCGCGCAGGATCTCGCGAAATCCTACAAATCCCTGCGCGTGAAGGTCCTCGGGCTGCCCGAGATCAAACGCGAAAAGATGGGCTGCTTCCTCGCTGTCACCCAGGGCAGCGAAGAGCCGCCCCGCTTTCTCGTCATCGAACATCGCCACCCGAAGGCAAAGAACGCGCCCGTGGTGCTGGTCGGCAAGGGCATCACCTTCGACACCGGTGGCATCTCGCTCAAAGATCCGCCGCTCATGGACGAAATGAAGTTCGACATGAGTGGCGCAGCTTGCGTCATCGGCACCATGAAGGCCGTGGCCGAGCTCAACCTGCCGCTCAATGTCGTCGGCCTGGTCGCCGCCTGCGAAAACATGCCCGATGGGCGGGCCATCAAGCCGGGTGACATCGTCACCAGCGCCGCCGGTCTCACGGTCGAAATCCTCAACACCGATGCCGAGGGCCGGCTGATCCTCTGCGACGCGCTCCACTACGCGCGCCGCTTCAAGCCCGAGGTCGTCCTCGACATGGCCACGCTCACCGGGGCTGTTGTCGTTGCTCTTGGCACGCACCACACTGGCGTGTTCGCCAACGACGATGCGCTGGCGCGCGAGATCGTGGATTGCGGCGCCCTCGTCGACGACCGCGCCTGGCAAATGCCGCTCACCGAGGAATACGGCGAGCAGCTCAAGAGCAACTTCGCCGACATGGCCAACGTCGCCGGCCGCGACGGCGGCTCCATCACCGCCGCGGCGTTCCTCGCGAAATTCACCACCGGCCTCACCTGGGCGCATCTCGACATCGCCGGCACCGCCTATCAGGGCGGCGCGGGCAAAGGCAGCACCGGCCGCCCGAGCGCCATGCTGCTCGAGTTCCTGCTGCGTCGTGCCGCCCCGCGTTGATTTCTACGTGAGCGAAGCCGCGGGCGCCGACGCGCGCCTGCGCCTTGCCTGCCGCGTTACGGAAAAGGCCTACCTCGCCAAACAAACCGTCGTCGTGCTCAGCGACGACGCCGAGGTGCTGCGCCGTTTCGATGAGCTGCTGTGGATCTTCGGCGACGGCACCTTCGTGCCGCACGATGTGGTCCGCGATGGCGCCGCCTGCGATGCGCCCGTCGCGCTAACTACCGGAGCCCTGCCGGCCGGGCACACCGATGTGCTCATCAATCTCGGCGACAACGTGCCGCCGTCCTTCGAGAAGTTCGCGCGCGTGGCGGAGTTTCTCGATGGGCGCCCGGAAGTTCGCGCCGCCGGGCGCGAGCGATTCAAGGTCTATCGCGGCAAGTCCATCGAGCCGCAGACCCACAAGGAAAAAGGGGACAGATCTATTTACTGACCACGGATGCGTCGGCCTGTGAGGTCCGGGCGCTCATCGTCAACAAATAGATCTGTCCCCTTTTTCCGTATAATTCGCGCCATCATGGACAAGGCATATCAGCCGCAAGATATCGAGCGGCGCATCTACGAACGTTGGGAATCCTCGGGCGCTTTCGCCCCGCAGGGTGCTGGCCCGGCTTATTGCATCATGCTGCCGCCGCCGAACGTCACCGGCACGCTGCACATGGGGCACGCGTTTCAGCACACACTCATGGACACGCTCACCCGCTGGCATCGCATGCGCGGCGACTCGGTGCTGTGGCAGCCGGGCACCGATCACGCCGGCATCGCCACGCAGATGGTGGTCGAGCGGCAGCTCGCTGAAGAAGGCAAACACAGGCTCGAACTCGGCCGCGAGAAATTCCTCGAGCGCGTCTGGCAATGGAAAGGCGAATCCGGCAGCACCATCACGCGCCAGATGCGGCGCCTCGGCACCTCGGTCGACTGGTCGCGTGACCGGTTCACGATGGATCCGGAGATGTCGCGCGGGGTCACCGAAGTTTTCGTGCGACTGCACGAAGAAGGCCTGATCTACCGAGGCAAGCGGCTGGTCAACTGGGATCCGGTGTTGCTCACCGCGGTGTCGGATCTCGAAGTGCTTTCCGAAGAAGAAAACGGCAACCTCTGGCACATCAGGTATCCATTCGTCGAGGGTGCAGGACATGTCGTAGTCGCCACCACGCGCCCGGAGACCTTGTTAGGCGACACCGCAGTGGCCGTGAGCCCCGACGATGCGCGTTACCGGGCGCAGATCGGCAAGCAGCTCACGCTGCCGCTCACCGGCCGCACCATTCCGGTGATCGCCGACAGCTATGTCGATGCGGCCTTCGGCTCGGGCGCGGTCAAGATCACGCCGGCGCACGACTTCAACGACTATGAGATGGGGCAGCGGCACTCGCTTGCGCAGATCAACATCTTCACGCCCGACGCGAAACTCAACGAAAATGCGCCCGAACGCTTCCGCGGACTCGACCGCTTCGTGGCGCGCAAGAAGATCGTCGCCGAGCTCGAGGAAGCCGGCCTCATCGAGAAGATAGAGCCGCACAAGCTGAAAGTTCCGCGCGGCGATCGCTCCAACGCGGTCATCGAGCCCTATCTCACCGACCAGTGGTACGTGAAGATCGCGCCGCTCGCCGCGGCGGCCCTCGCGGCCGTCGAAGAGGGCCGCACGCGCTTCGTGCCCGAGAACTGGTCGAAGACCTATTTCGAATGGATGCGCAACATCAAGGACTGGTGCGTGAGCCGCCAGCTCTGGTGGGGCCATCGCATTCCGGCTTGGTACGACGACGCGGGGAAGATCTACGTCGGCCGTGACGAAGCTGAGGTGCGCAAGAAACACTCGTTGGGCGCGGACGTGAAGCTGCGCCAGGATGACGACGTTCTCGACACCTGGTTCTCCGCCGCGCTCTGGCCATTCAGCACACTCGGCTGGCCTGACAAGACACCGGCGCTGACGAAGTTCTATCCAACCAGCGTGCTGGTCACGGGCTTCGACATCATCTTCTTCTGGGTCGCCCGCATGATGATGATGGGCCTCAAGTTCACGGGCGATGTCCCGTTCAAGGACGTCTACATCACCGGCCTCATCCGCGACGAGAACGGCGAGAAGATGTCGAAGACCAAGGGCAACGTCATCGACCCGCTCGACGTGGTCGACGGCATCCCGCTCGAAGACCTGGTGGCCAAGCGCACCAGCGGTCTCATGCAGCCGCACATGAAAGAGCGCATCGAGAAGGCCACGCGCAAGCAGTTCCCTGAGGGCATCGCCGCCCACGGCACCGACGCGCTGCGCTTCACGGTCGCATCGCTGGCCGGCCCCGCGCGCGACATCAATTTCGATCTCGGCCGCGTCGGCGGCAACCGCAACTTCTGTAACAAGCTGTGGAACGGCGCGCGCTTCGTGCTCATGACAGTCGAAGTGGACGGCGGCGGCGATCTGACCGGCGCATCGGAACTGTCCATCGCCGATCGCTGGATCGTCTCGCGCTTCGCGGCGATGCTCGCGCAGGTGGATAGCGCCCTCACCGGTTATCGCTTCGACCTGGCGGCCACGGCGCTGTACGAATTCACCTGGTACGAGTTCTGCGACTGGTACCTGGAGCTGTCAAAACCCGTGTTGCAGGGCGACGCCGCCACCGAAGCACAGAAGCGCGGCACGCGCCGCACGCTGGTCACGGTTCTGGAGGCGCTGCTGCGCGCGCTGCACCCGATGATGCCGTTCATCACCGAAGAAATCTGGCAGCGCGTCTATCCGCTGGTCGCCCCACTACTGAGCGCGCAGAACACGCGTGCCGAGCAGAAGACCGTCGACAGCGTGATGGCGGCGAGGTATCCGCAGGCCACCGACTATGCCGCCGACGTCGAAGCGGACACCGAGGTCGCCTGGATGAAGCAGTTCATCCTCGCGGTGCGCCAGATCCGCGGCGAGATGGACATCGCGCCCTCGCGCAGGATTCCGCTGCTGCTGCAGAACGCGTCGGCGCGCGAACGGACGCTGGTCGAGAAGCAGTTCGCCTATCTATCGCGGCTGGCGGGGCTCGAGTCGGTCAAGGTGCTCGAAGCAGGCGTTGCCACACCGGAGTCCGCCACGGCCATCCTCGGTGAACTCACGCTGCTCGTGCCCATGGCCGGCCTGATAGACCCGAAGGCCGAGACCGAGCGTTTGTCCAAGCGCATCGCCAAGAATGAATCGGACATCGGCAAGCTCAGCGCCAAGCTCGGCAACGAAAACTTCGTGCGCAATGCGCCGCCCGAGGTGGTCGCGGGCGACCGCGCGCGCGTGGCCGAACTCACGGCACAGAACCAGAGCCTCAAGGCGCAGCTCGATCGGGTGCGGCGCCTCGCCGGTAGCTGAAGCGCAGCACGAGTCGCGGGCACCCACGCGAACCCGCGCAAGCTATAGTCGCAACGTGAACACCGCACACACTGCTGCACTCTCGGCGGCCCTGGCCGCCCTCGACCGCGTCATCCTCGGCAAGCCAGATGCGGTGCGGCTCGCGCTGACCTGCCTGCTGGCGCGCGGCCACCTGCTCATCGAAGACGTGCCCGGGGTCGGCAAGACCACGCTCGCGCACGCGCTGGCGCGCGTGCTCGGTCTGGCCTGGCAACGCGTGCAATTCACCAGCGACCTGCTGCCGGCCGACATCATCGGTGTCTCGGTTTTCGACGCCGCCAACGGCAGCTTCACGTTTCGCAAAGGGCCGATGTTCACGCAGCTGCTGCTCGCGGACGAGGTCAATCGCGCCAGTCCCAAGACCCAGAGCGCGCTGCTCGAGGCCATGGAAGAGCGCCAGGTGAGCGTCGACGTCACCACCTACCAATTGCCGGACCCATTTTTCGTGGTCGCGACCCAGAACCCGTTCGAACAGTTAGGCACGTTCCGCCTGCCGGAATCGCAGCTCGACCGCTTCCTCATGCGCATTTCGCTCGGCTATCCCGACGCCGCCAATGAGCGGGCGTTGCTGGCCAGTGGCGATCGCCGCGACCTGCTCGCCGGCATGACGCCGGCGCTGAACCCGGACGGCGTGCGCGAGCTGCAGGCCGCGGCCCAGAACGTGCATGTCGCGCCGGCGCTGCTCGCGTACGTGCAGACGCTGATCGCCAGCACGCGCCAGCGCACCGATGTGTTGTTAGGCCTGAGCCCGCGTGCCGGCCAGGGCCTGGTGCGCGCCGCGCGCGCCTGGGCCATGCTCGCGGGCCGCGACATGGTGATTCCCGAAGACGTACAGGCGGTTTTCGCGCCGGTCGCCTCGCACCGGCTCGAACGCGCCGGGGTTGCCACCACCGCGGATCACGCCGCCTTCATCGCCGAGCTCAAGCGCGGCATCCCGGTCCCGGTGTAGACGATCCGGTGCGGCCGTGAAGCTACGCGGCCGACTCAAGGCATTCATGCGCGGCCGCATGGCGGCGTGGGCCCGTCGCCGCCAGGGCGAGGACCAGCTGCCCGTCACCATCGCCCGGCGCCGCGTATACATCCTGCCAACGCGCGCCGGTCTCGCCTTCGCCGTGCTCGTCTTCGTCATGCTGCTGGCGGGCCTCAACTACTCGAACAGCATCGCGCTGCTGATCGCGTTCCTGCTGGCGGGGTTTGGCATGATCGCGATGCACCTCACGCACCGGAACCTGGTCGGGGTGGCGCTGCGCGCCGTCGCCAGCGTCGACGCATTCGTGGGTGAGCACGGCCGTCTGCTGCTCACACTGGCGAATTCGGCCGACACAGCGCGCCTCGGGCTCGAGTGCGAAGTCACCGGCAGTCCGCGGACAGCGGTGGATGTACCGGCACGCGCGACCGCACGCGCCGACCTGCCGCTCACCCTGGAACGGCGCGGGCGGCTGACGGTCGACCGCATCCAGCTATCTACGTCGTTTCCTTTCGGGATGTTCCGCGCCTGGACCTACGTGCACTTCAAGGCCAGCGTGCTCGCGTGGCCGGTGCCACGCGGCCGGCGCGAAGCACCGCATGAGACCGCGAGCGGTGGCAGCTCCACTGCCGTCCATCGCGTCGGCGATGAGGAATGGGCCGGGTTGCGTGAGTTTCGCAGTGGTGATTCGCCACGGCAGGTTGCCTGGGGCGCCTACGCCCGCGGGCGTGGATTGCTGGTGAAGACCTATCAATCCCCGGCCGCGCATCAGCGGATGTTCGACCTCGCCGCGATCCCCGGAGAACTCGAGCCGCGTCTCGAGCAGCTGTCGGCGTGGATCGTCGCCGCGCACGCGCGCGGCGAACAGTTTGGCCTGCGACTCGGTGAGCGCACTCTGCCGCCCGACGGTGGCAACGAACATCGCACGCGTTGCTTGAACGAACTGGCGTTGCACGGCACCGGTGAACCCGCATGAGTCCCGCCGCACGCTCCAACTACGCCGCGACACTGGTATTCGGCGCCAGTGTGCTGCTCATGATTCGGCGGGCGCCCGTCTGGTGTCTGATCATCGCCATGGCGGTGACGTTGTGGCGTCTCGGCGTGACCAGTGGACGGATTGCCGCGCCGAAATCGCGAACTGGAGCTCGATTCGTGTTCGGCGCCATTACCGCCGCGCTGGTCATCGCGGTCGCGGCCAGCTTCCAGACACTCAATGGACTCGCGGCCGGCAGCGCGCTGCTGCTGGTGATGGGCGCGCTCAAACTGATCGAGGCGAGGTCGCGCCGCGACGACGGCATTGTCGTGGGTGTTGCCCTCGTCATCGTGCTGGCCGCCGCGCTCGCCACGCAATCACTGGCCATCGTGCCACTCTATCTTCTGGTCATCTGGGGCGCGTGCGCCGCTATCGCGACCATCGCCGATCGCGGCGGCGCGCTCACGTCGCGGGCGGCACTGCGCCTGGCAGCGCGCGCGCTGGCGATGTCCATTCCGCTCGCGGCCGCGTGTTTCCTGTTTTTCCCGAGGATCGCCGGGCAGTTCTGGGCACTGCAGCGCGGCGAGCAGGCCACTACTGGTTTGTCGGACGAGATGTCGCCGGGCAGCATCAGCCGTCTCGCCAACGAATACAGCCCGGCGTTTCGCGTGCGTTTTGCGGGCTCCGCGCCGCCGCAGGCTGCGTTGTACTGGCGTGGCCCGGTGCTCAACTCTTTCGACGGCTTCACCTGGCGACGCGCGCGATCGAAGATCTACCCCGCGGAGCGCATCGAAATGCTCGGCGAGCCGGTGCGTTACCGCATCACGTTGGAACCTACCAACCAGCCATGGGTGTTCGCGCTGGACACGGTGGCGCAAAGTCCGCGCCGCGACATGTTCATGGCGCACGACCGGCAGCTTTCCGCGATCACGCCGATCACCAATGTCGTCAGCTACGACGCGGTCTCGCATTTGCGCACCCGCACCGAGGGGGCGCTCTCGATTTCGGGCCGGCGTTACGAGACCACCTTGCCGCCCGAGCGCAATCCGCGCGCCCGCGCGCTGGCGCTGCGGATGCGCGCGCAAGCATCGAGCGACGCGGACTTTGCGCGCGCGGTACTCGAGTGGTTTGGCGAAGACGGCCTCGA
>JBDTSV010000033.1:0-8493 GCA_039930985.1 Pseudomonadota bacterium | reverse complement strand
CATTGACGATCACCTGCTGCTGGCGCGCCAGAGTCTCGCGGATGGTCTTGGCATGCACGTCTGGATTGCCGTCCATGTCGCCGCCCACCCAGGTGCCGAAGCGGATCATGGAGGGCAGTTCGAGCGAATCCGCCGGGACGCCGTAGAGTTTCGCCAGCGCCTCGGCCAGCTCGTCATAGAACGCCGGCAGGATGCGATAGAGGATTTCGGCGAGATAGAACACCACATGCTCGCGCTCGTCGGCCACGGTCAGCCGTTCACGCGGATGATCCTCGGTCTGCCATGCGGTGGTGAACTCGGTGCGCACGCGGCTCCAGTTCTGGCGCAGCTCCTGCGGCGTCAGCGTGGGATCCAGCCGGTCCTGCAACAGCTCGGCGATGCGCTGATTCTTACGCAGCATGGTGCGACGCGCGCTCTCGGTGGGATGCGCGGTGAAGACCGGTTCGATGCGGATCTTTTTCAGCAACTCGATGACTTTGTCGAGCGAATAGCCGCGTGTCTTGAGTTCGTTGAGCGCCGCTTCGACGCCGCCCGGCTGTGCGCGTTCGCTGGCCTCGAGAAAATAACCGCGGCGCCGGCGGATGCGATGCACCTTCTCGGCGAGATTCACCGCGCGGAACCACATGGAGAAGGCGCGCGCGAGGTCGCGGGCCACTTGCGGCGCGCGCCCGCGCAACTGTACTGACAGCTCGGCGGCCGCTTCCTTGTCGCCGGCACGACGGCGGATAGATAGACGGCGGTCTTTCTCGACCAGATCGAACAGCGCGTCGCCGCCCTGCTCTTTCAGCACGTCGCCGACCAGCGCTCCGAGCACGTGCACGTCGTCGCGCAGCGCTGAGTGTTTTGCCGGAAACTGGATGTCGTCGCGCCTCACGAAGCGCGGGATTCTACAGTGTAAAAGTCGTGGCGTACCAACGCCGGGTCAGGAATCATGCAGGCATGAACCAGGGAGAGAGGCGCGAGCGCCTCGGCATGATTTTCGTCGCCGGCTCGGCCATCTTGTTCGCCAGCAAGGGGCTGTTTGGCAAGGCGCTGTACCACCGCGGCGTTGGCTTCGAGCTGCTGGTCGCGGTGCGCGCGGTGCTTGCCATGCCGCTGTTCGCCTGGTTCGCCATCCGGGCCAACGCGCCGGCCCGCGATGTCGCCGAAGACGATCACGCACATCGCTCCATGTCGGTACGCGCCATCGTGGCGGCCGCCATCGCCGGCATCACCTGCTATTACGTCGGCGCGATGGTGGATTTCTGGGCCCTGACGCTCATCGACGCTTCCATCGAGCGCGTGCTGCTGTTCAGTTATCCGGCCATGGTGATGCTGATTCACTGCTTCATGTGGCGCCGCGCGCCGGAAAAGCGCCTGGTCCTGGCCATGCTGGTCACCTACGTGGGGATCTTCTTCGCCATGGGCGGCGTCGACCTGCACGAGCTGCGGCAAAACCTGTTCGGCGCCGGCCTGGTGTTGATCGCCGCCCTCACCACAGCTATCTACTTCCTCATCGGCGAGCGCTACACGCGCGAGCTCGGCAGCACCCGCTTCGCGGCCATCGGCATGAGTTCCGCGGCCATCGTGCTGGCGGTGCATTTCGCCGTGTTCCGCTCGTTCGATGAGCTGCGCGCGCTGCAAGCCTACGACTGGTTCCTGCTCGCCGTGCTCGGCGTGGCCTGCATGTTCATCCCCGGACTGCTGCAGGCCGAAGGCATGCGGCGGGTCGGTGCACAGCGCGCGGCCATCGGCAGCACCATCGGCCCACCGACCACGATTGCGTTGGCGGCGCTCTTTCTCGGCGAGAGGTTGAACGGCTGGCAAGTCCTGGGCAGCGCCATGATCGTCGGCAGCGTGCTGGTACTCAGTTGGCCCAGGCGCGTGATCGTCGACGAGCCGTAGCACCATCGCGGCAAGCCACGCGCTGCCCTCCGACATGCGGTTCAGGCGTTGTCCGATGCGTGCCGCGCGCGGCGAAGCGGCGGCCGGCCTAACATTCTCGTGGGTTTTCACGAGGTGTTGAGCATGACTCCCGCAAAATCGAAATCCTGGTTCACGCGATTTGCCAAGGGCACCGCCTACGCCACCGGCCGGCCGGCTACCTTCGCGATCGCGCTCACCGTGGTCGTGATCTGGGCGATCAGCGGCCCGCTCTTTCACTGGAGCGACACCTGGCAGCTGGTGATCAACACCGGCACGACCATCGTCACGTTCCTCATGGTGTTCCTGATCCAGAGCACGCAGAACCGCGACTCCGAGGCCGTGCAGATCAAGCTCGACGAACTGCTGCGCATTTCACCGGGCGCGCACAACGTGCTCATCAATCTCGAAGAACTCGAAGAAGCAGAGCTGGACCGCATTCGCGCCGTGTACGTGAAGCTCGCCGAAAAGGCGCGCGCGGGTGCGGATGCAGGCCGCAGTGACAAAGGCGTGCCGGAGATCGGTGAGCTGGCGGAAAAACATTCGCCCAAGGCAAAGCGTCGATAGAGGGCAGCCTAACTTCCGGCCCCGCGCGATGCGATGGCGTGCTAGCCTCGGCGGCGGGAGGTTTTCATGCCTGGCATTCGTTACGTCGGTCTCATCGTGTGCCTGTGCGGTTTGTTCGCCGCTCACGAGTCTTCGGCCCGAACCGCGACCCCCAGGATCTACGTCGATGAAAAGACACGCGACATCGTCGGCGGACGAAAAGTCCTCATCATCCTCAGATCGCGCAATCTGCAGCCGACGATCCAGCGCGTCCCGATCGACACTTCGACCACCTACGGCGGCGACATCATTATTCGCATGACGCAGATCGACTACGAGCAATACCTGAAGGACATCGAGGCCGCGCGGGCGATCGGCGCGCCGCTGCTCGCCAAACTCGGAGGGCTCATCAGTGACCGGGTCAGATCCACGGTCGAGAAGTCCGCGTGGCTCGGCGCGCAGGATGTCGAGATCACGGCGGACGGCTCCCCGCGAAATCTCGAGCAGGAATTGAACGCTTCGAACACCCGGCAGATGCTGGTGGTGCTCGCCGAGAGCCTGGCAGAGTTTCGATATCTGGCGATCACCGTGACGCTCAAGGCCACCCTGCTGGTGCGGCAGATCCCTCGCGGGAAGCGCGGCTATGTGCGCCTTGAGCAAGACTACATCCCCTACCAGATGGTGTTCACCGCGGTCGCGAATCTCGCAGATGCGGATCGGAAAGATCCGCAACGCAATCGCGATCGGTGGGGCGCCGAGGACGGCAAACTCGCGCGCGAGGCCATGAACCAGGGCATCGCCTTCGTCATCGAGCACTTCGCGAGGAACCTCGATGAAACCGAGGCCACGAGTGCGGTGTGGCGAACGCGCCGCGGCCGCCCTGGACGACTCGCCAACGGACGCGCCGGCTGGATCATCGAGAGCGGGAAAAATCGCACCGTCGTCTTCGACGCGATGAGCCGGACACTGATTTTGGAAACGCAGCTCAGGGAGTGAGGATCAGGCTCGAGGCGTTGCGGGTAGCGCCGGCCGCCAGTCGCCAAAAATCGTCGACAACATCCGCCGCCGCGCAGCAGCCGGCGCCCATCAACCCGCAAGCAACACCGCTTCCGCGTGTTCCAGCGCCGCGGGTGTGCCGTAAATAACCACGATGTCGCCATCCTGGAATTCCGAATCGCCGCCAGGCTCGCGGCCGAGGATGCCGTGGCGGCGAATGCCGGTGAAGGCGACATCGGCGCCGGCACGCCGCACCTCGTCCACGCACTTGCCAATGCACCAGGAACCCGGCGGCAGCACCACCGAACGCACGGCCTCCGCGAACTCGGCGTCGTTGGACATGCCATCGCCGCGCGCGATGACGTTGCGCAACATTTCGTAACGGTTGCCGCGCAGCTCGGCGACGGTGCGCATGACCGTGGCCGGCGGCACCTTGAGCGACATGAGCACGTGCGAGGCCAGCATGAGGCTGGCCTCGAAAGCCTCGGGGACGATCTCGGTCGCCCCTGCCGCCTTGAGCTCGAGCAGGCGCGAGTCGTCGGGCGTGCGGACCAGCACCGGCACGTCAGTGCGCAGCCGGCGCAGGCTGCGCAGGATGGCGAGCGATGTGCGCGTGTCCGAGAACGAGATGACCACGGCATTGGCGTTGGCGAGACCCACCTCCTCGAGCACCTGCTCGTCGGCGGAGTCGCCATACACCACGGGCTGCCCCATCTGTCGCGCCGTGCGCACGCGCACCGCGTCGAAGTCGATGGCGATGTATTCGAACCCCTGCGCCTCGAGCACGCGCGCCACGTTCTGGCCGACGCGGCCGAATCCGCACAGGATGACGTGCTCGCGCTTGGCCACGGCCTGCGTGGCCGCGTCCTCGCGCTCGATGGCGGTTTTCGGCGGGCCGCGCTCGCCTAACAACAATCGCGCCACGCGCTTGTTGTTGGCGAGGATCACCGGCGCCAGAACCATGCCGAGCACCACCGCCACCAGCAGCGGCTGCGCGATGCCGGGATCGATGGCCTCGTTCTGCAGCAGCAGCGTGAGCAAGGCGATGCCGAACTCGCCGCCCACGGCCAGCGTGACACCGGTGCGCACCGCCTTGAAATTGGAATCCACGAACAGCCGCGTCGCGAACGTGGCGATCGTCGCCTTGATGCACACCATGGAAACGAGCAGTGCGAGAATCAACCAGAGCTCGCGCCACAGCGCATTCAGGTCGAGCAGCATGCCCACCGAGATGAAGAACAGGCCGAGCAGGATGTCGCGGAACGGGCGGATGACGCTTTCCACCTGGTGGCTGTATTCGGTCTCCGCCAGCATCATGCCGGCGAGAAATGCGCCCAGCGCCATCGACAGGCCGGCGAGCTGCGAAGCCCAGGCGGATGCAAGCGCCACCAGCAGCACGGCGAGCGTGAAGAGTTCGCGCAGCCGGCTGTTGGCGATGACATAGAGCAGCGGCCGCAGCAACCAGCGACCCGCCGCCAGCACCACGAGGACGGCGGCAGTGCCCGCGGCCACCAGGCTCAGCGCCGAACTCAAGGAGAACGCCTCCCCGCCCGGCGCGAGCGCCGCGGCCAACGCCAGGAAAGGCACCACGGCGATGTCCTGGAACAACACCACGCTGAACGCAAGCCGCCCATGCGTGCGGTTGAGCTCGGCGCGTTCGGTGAGCTGCTGCACGATGAGCACGGTGGAACTCATGGCGACGACACCGCCGAGAACGATGCTCTGTGGCCAGCCGAGGCCGATCATCCGCGCGATGAGCGCCACCACGGCGGAAGTGCCGAATACCTGCAGCGAGCCGAGCCCGAAAACTTCGCGGCGCAGCGCCACCATGCGTGGCCAGGAGAATTCCAGGCCCAGGGTGAACAGCAGGAACACCACGCCCAGTTCGGCCAGCAGGTGCGTGGTACCGGATTCCGGAAACAGTCCGATGGCGTGCGGCCCCAGGATGAGCCCCACGGTGACGTAGCCCAGGATGGAGGGCAGCCCGAGACGACGCGCCAGTGTCACGACGAAAACCGACGCGGCTAACAGGACGAGGATGAGTGGCAGTGGGGAATCGGTCATTCGTGGGAGAAGTTAGCACGGCGGTTGTCGCGAGGCATCGGCAGCTCTATCGTCGGCGTCCATGAACCTCACCGACACGTTCACGCGCTTCGTGAAATCCGAGCAGTTCGGGGGCGTGCTGCTGCTCGCCTGCACCATCCTGTCATTGGCATTCGCGAATTCCGCGGTCGCGGAGGCGTGGATCGGCTTGTGGCACGTCCGCCTGGGCCCGCTCAGCCTCGAGCACTGGATCAACGATGCTCTGATGGCGGTCTTTTTCCTGCTGATCGGCCTGGAGCTCGAGCGCGAGCTGTACGTGGGCGAGCTGTCGGGTTTGCGGAACGCGCTGTTGCCGGCGTTCGCCGCCATCGGCGGCATGATCGCGCCGGCGCTGCTGCACTTCGCGTTGAATGGCGGCACCGCAACGCAGGCGGGCTTCGGCATTCCCATGGCCACCGACATCGCGTTCGCGCTGGGCGTGCTGGCGTTGCTCGGCAACCGCGTGCCGCCCGCGCTCAAGGTGCTGATCGTCGCGTTCGCGGTCATCGACGATCTCGGGGCCATCGTGCTGATCGCCGTGGTGTACACGGCGCACATCGCGATCGCGTGGCTCGCGGCGGCGCTGGCCTGCTGGGCGGCCCTGATCGCGCTCAACCGGTTGCGTGTCATGACGCTCGTGCCCTATCTCGTGGGCGGCGCGTTCATGTGGGTGTGCCTGCTGAATGCCGGCATTCATGCGTCGATCGCCGGCGTCATGCTGGCGTTCGCCATTCCATTCACGGCACGGGCGCCGGGCGCGCATTCGCCGTCGCACCGGCTGGAACACTGGCTGCACAAGCCAGTTGCGTTCCTGATCCTGCCGCTGTTCGCACTGGCGAATACCGGCGTGACGATCGACCAGGAGGCCATCGCGCAACTGGCCGGCGCCAACAGCGCCGGCATCGCTCTGGGTTTGTTGCTCGGCAAGCCGCTCGGGGTCTTGCTGATGTGCGCCGTGGCCGTGGCCTGCAAGGTGAGCGCGCTGCCCGCGGGTATCCGCTGGACTCACGTCGTCGGCGCGGGGCTGCTCGGCGGCATCGGATTCACGATGTCGATATTCATCACCAATCTGGCGTTCGCGACTGCGCCGGAACTCGTCAATTCATCGAAGCTCGCGGTGTTGATTGCCTCGCTGCTCGCGGGCGCGCTCGGGTTCTTGTGGCTGCGCGCCGTCCCAGTCGGAAAAGGGGACAGATCTATTTTTGGCTGCCAAAAATAGATCTGTCCCCTTTTCCCCTTTGGCTGCCAAAAATAGATCTGTCCCCTTTTCCCCTTTTCCTCAGCTGTTCATGAAGACGGTGGTGTCATACCGCTCGAAGGTCAGCAACGCACGCCGATACGCGGCATGGATCATGCGCTCGGCGACTTTGTCCGCACGCGGCGAAAGCAGCATGCGCAACACCACCTCGTCGGCCGGTCGGGCCTTGTCGTCACCGAGATATTGCTCGATGAGCTTGGTGATCCGATTGCACATCTCGTTGGTGAAGCGCAGGCGCGTGGCGTCATGCACCATATCGACCGCCGGGCCGTAGGTGGCGCGCGCCTCTGCCGTGAGCTCGGAAAGAAAGCTCGCCATGAGCCGCGCCTTGTCCGCGATCCGAATTTCGCAGTAGTAAGCGATTTCGGATTGCAGATTCACGTGGCTCTACCGTGCCTCAGGCCGCCGGGAAGAAATCGATGGGCTTGCTGACCGTGAGCGGTTCGACGTCGGCAGGCTTGAAGCGGATCAGGCGCACGCGCGCCACGATCTTCTTCTCGAGCTCGGGATCCTTGAGCTCGCTCGACACCACGCGACACATGGTGATTTCACCCGAGGGTGCGATGGTGAATTCCAGCACCAGCTTGCCGGCGAGTTCCGGCTGATCGCGCAGAGCGCGGCCATAGAGCGCATACAGCGCGCCCTTGTTGCGGTCGAACACGATCTCGACTTCCTCACGCGCGCGCGACGCCTTGCCGCTGCTGCCCGTGCGTTGCACGTGGCCACCGGCGTTGGGATCGAGCCCGCTGCCATGCTGGACTTGCGTCGTAGTGTGCGTACCGATGGCACCGGCGCCACCGCCGAATCCTCGCGCCATGTTGGCGGTATTGATGCCACCGCTCGCGCGGCCAGCTTGGGACGTGATGAGGTTGCGTTCCGAGCGCGCATCTTCAACCGGCGTCTTCAACTGGGGGTCGGCGAGATCGAGATTCTGGTCGCGCAGCGCTTCGAGCTCGTCCTGCAGCGCCAGCATGCCCTGGTTGCGAACGTTGGGCTTCGGCTTCTCGACCGGCTTCTGCTCGGTCGGCTTCGGCTTTTCCGGCTCCGGCTTCTTTTCTTCCGGCGGCGGCGGTGGTGGTGCGGGCGGTTTCGGTTTTTCGACGATGAGCTGCGCCACGCGCTCGCGCACTTCCTCGGGCTTCATGCGCTCGGTCACGCGCTTCGGCAACAGGAAAATGAGGATCGCCAGCAATGTGGCGATGATGAGCAATATGCGCAGCAGCTTCTTGAACTTGCGCTCGCTCTCTTCTTCGAGCGACCACGGCAGCTCGAAGCGGCGGAAAAATGGAGCCAGTCCGACGCTCATGCGCCGGCTCCGACTTCAGTTTCACGCTGGATCACGGCGAGCGACACCTTGCCGTAGTCGGCAGCGGTGGCCGTCGCCATGACGCGCTTGAGTACCGAGAATGGCGTGCCCTTGTCGCCCATGATGGTGATTTCGCGTTCCGCGAGATCTTCCTGCGCGGCGGCGCGCGTGCTGTTGTCGTTCTGCTGCTTGAGTTCGTCACGCAATGCGGCGATGACCAGCTGCGGATCGTTGGGCCTGAGATCGGCGATTTTGGCGACGATGCGGCCATTCACGAGGATGTCTTGCGTCGTGACCATGATGACCACGGTCTCGCGCGGCTTGAGGTCGGCAATCGACTGCGGAATAGTGATGTTCTTGGTGTTCGGCAGGATTTCGACGTCCGAGCTGTGCAACAGCAGGA
>JBDTSV010000032.1:0-7398 GCA_039930985.1 Pseudomonadota bacterium | reverse complement strand
TCGACATCGACGAAGGCCACCAGGGCGGCGTCATGGAATCGCTGGGTCGCCGCAAAGGCGAACTCAAGGACATGGCGAACGACGGCCGCGGCCGCGTGCGCATCGAATACCGCGTCTCCGCGCGTGGCTTGATCGGCTTCCAGAGCGAGTTCATGAACGCAACGCGCGGCACCGGTCTGCAGAGCCATATTTTCGACGGCTACGCACCGCTCGCCGGCGACATCCCGGACCGTCACAACGGCGTGCTGATCTCGAGCGAGCCGGGCTTTGCAGTGGCGTATTCAATCTTCGCGCTGCAGGAGCGCGGCCGCATGTTCGTCTCGCATGGCGAGGCCGTGTACGAAGGCATGATCATCGGCATCCATTCGCGCGAGAACGATCTCGTGGTGAACCCGATCAAGACCAAGAAGCTCACCAACGTCCGCGCCGCCGGCAAGGACGACGCCCTGATCCTTACGCCGCCGATCGACCTTACGCTCGAATACGCGGTGGAGTTCATCGCCGACGACGAACTGGTGGAAGTGACGCCGAAGAACATCCGCATCCGCAAGCGCAAGCTGCTCGAACACGAGCGCAAGCGCGCCTCGCGCGTCGACGAAGCCCTGCTCGCCTGAGCAGTAGTCGCTGATCTGACCGGTTGCTCCATCTCGGATGTCACCGGGTTGGATCGATCACACCGCGTCAATCCGAACGGGACGGCGCCGCTGATCGCGCCTGCCGGCAGTTCGTGATCGGACGCTGAAAAACCGCGTCGCCGCCGGGGCCGCAGGTCTGCATGAGAGCCTGCAGGCTCTGTAGCCCAGGGTTGCCGCGGGCCAACCCCTACCGGGCGAATCGTGCAGCTGCTCCGTGTCCAAAGCGCGCGAATCCTTCATGGGCGAGTCGTGATCGCGCAAACCAAGCCGATCTCAAACAGCGGGAACGAAACGCCTGCCACCTGCATTAAGCATTCGCGGGACTCCGTATGGCGAATGAGCGCACGACAGCGAGGTCGTCACCAAGGGATTCCCGCAGTCGACGCCCGGTCCGTGCGCCATCCACCCGCCGTTCTCGATCTAACTAGCGACCGGACCAGGCGGCGGCAATGATCCGCCGCATTGACGCGCGGCGCGCGCGCGGCTAGCCTTCGTGTCACTTCAAGCCCTGTTCGACCACGATAGTTAGAGCGTCTCAAGGAAGAGCACGGCAGTCAGACACATGGAATTTTTTTTAGTGTCCTTCTAAACAGGGAGAGTCAAATGATGAAGTTGAAACCATTGCCGCTGGCCGGCGTCGTCGTGGGGTTGTGCGCCGCGGGAGCCGCATTCGCCGGCACGCGATCCACATTGCAGGTGATCGTCAGCCCATCCGGGATGTACGCCATGGGCGACGTCGGCGCTGCGTATAACAGTACGTCCAACTACAACGAATACATCGGCTGCGCATCGAATGCATCACCGGGGTACTCGTGGGGCATCTGCTATGCCACCGATTCGGAGGGTGTCTCACGCTACTGCACCACGGACTCGGCCGATCTCCTGGCTTCCATGCGATCAGTCGACGCAAACACGCGACTCACGTTCACCTGGGATGGCAATGGTTCATGCACCACTGTCTCCGCTGGACAATATTCGTTCACGGATCCGAAGCGCTGATGGCGACACGCGAGAGACTCGCGTGGCTTCTATTGGCAATGGCCGCCGCTGCGCTGGCAGCGGCGGTCTTGTCGCCTGCGCGCGAACAGAGGACAGAGTCCTCGCAGCTGTCGCCGCCGCACGAGAACGGCGCAATCGGGAATCAGCTCACGCGCATCGAGAATCGGCTCGACCGTTTGGAATTCACTTCTCGCGCAGCCGGCAGTGGCACCACATCCTCGGCAACGATCGCAGCTGCTGCACCGGGTGCAAACGCCGATCACTCGGCAGCGGGAACGCCCGAAACCCTCGAGAGCGTGGCGCCGCCAGATCCTCAAACCGTGACTGCCATGGAACAAAGCCGTCTCGCCGCATCAACGCTGGTGAATCGCGCGATTCAGAGCGGGAACTGGACGCGAAAAGATACCGAAGCGTGGATGGTAGCGTCGGCAGGCATGCGGCCCGAAGACCGGTTTGCGCTGGTTCGTCGCCTGGTCGTCGAAGTGAACAGCGACCGCCTCAAGTTGGACCCCGGGGCCACTTTCCGCTGAGCAACGCCCGCCCTCGCGAGCCTCTGGTCTATCTCATTCGATGCGGTAGTCCACGGTGACGACTACGCGCGCGATTTTGCGCTGCGGGCCTGAACCGCCGCGCGCTGCGAGGCGCGTCTAGCGGAAACAGCTCGACTTGCCGTTGTCGAACAGCATCGATAACAGCAGTACGGCGAATACGGAAGCGCTTGCGATCAAGACCCAATTCGCGGCCTCGTTCGCGAGCGGGATTTTCTTGATACGGCGCCACAGGAGCGGAAGCCACAGAAGCACGAGCAGAACGGGTATCTGCAGCAGGGAATAGAACGCCCCGACGAGGCTGCCGCAGTCGCCGAAGACCGCCAGCAACGCCAGCAGCACACTTAGTACAGTGAAAGTCTTGCCCAGCCTCTGAGCGTAGTTGTCGAATTTGGTCAGCGGTGGCTCAGCGAATTCCATAGTCCACCGTGACCACCACGCGCGCGATCTTCTCGACCGTGGTCTTGTCATACGTTCCGCCCCAATCGCTGACGTCCGCGTTGGCGCTGGCCGGAAGGATGTAGAACGCACCCTGCGACGCCGAGCGCATCGAACCCACTTTCACGTCGCCGTTCTTGGCGAACTCGGCCGCGCGCGCCCGCGAGTTTTGCATTGCCGCACCGATCAGCGACATCTTCACGTCTTCGAGATTCGACACCAGGAACTGCGGCGCGCCATAGCTCACCGGGTGGCCGTCGGCCTCGAACTGCACGATTCCCTTCGCTGCGGCGATGACCCCGGCGATGTCGGCGGTGTTGATGGTGACGGCCTGGCGCGCGACGTGACCGTCCTGCACCGAGCGCATGTTGCCGTTGCGGCCTTCGACTTCTTCGAAGTTGGGTTCAGCGGACTCGTTGGATTCGGAGAGCGAGGTCGCATCGAAACCGGCGGTGGCGAGGAACTGATCGAGCGCGGGTTTTTCCTTACGCAGCCTGGTGAGCGCCTCGGCGATGGTGGCGCCTTTCACCTGCAAGCGAATGGTCCACTCCGCGCGATCGGCCTTGATGGGCTTTTCCGCCAGGCCCTTCACCGAGATCGACTCATGGCCGCCGCCGATCTGCTTGACCTGGTAGCCCAGGATTGCTGCCGAGATCATCAGCGCTACGGAAAACAAGAGGGTTCGTATCATCGGTGCTCCACTCGAGACTTGTTAGTGCGCCAGACCAGCAACGCGGCGAGGCAGGCCACGCAGCCCCAGGCAAATGCATCGCCGAGCCGAACGTACCACGTACCGCCACCCTTCAAACCAAGCTCGGTCACCACGGTCACCGGCGCCGTCGGCGAGGTGCTGGCCTCGGCAATGATCCGGCCATAGCGATCGCTGGCCGTGAGCCGACCGGCCGCGGCGGCCCGCGCAATGGCAAATCCATTTTCCACGCCGCGAACCAGCGCCATGCGCGAATGCATGCGGCCGTCGAGCACGAAGTCCCAGGCCGGCACCAGCAGTAGTTGCACGCCGCGCTCGCCGTAGCCGCGGATCATCGCGGGAAAATCCAAGTCCTTGCAGATCGCAACTCCGCGCGTGTCCAGGACCAGGGGACCGGCACCGGTGTCGTAGCCGAGTTCGAGGCCGGGAATCAGGCGGCGTTTCACGTAGCGCTGCAACGTTTGCCCCGGCACGAAGACCTGCGCCGAGTTCAGTCGCGTGTGGGGATCGAGCGTCTCATCGAAGCCGGCCACCAGTGTCACCGGCGCAGCGCCTACGGCCGCCACCAGCAGTTCGGCGGAAGCCCGCGAATCGCCTGCGCCGCCGAGCTGCTTCTCCGGCAAGACGATGTACTGCGGGTTTTGCGGCAGGAGCTTTCGGACCTGTTCGGCGAATTGCCGTGCCGTCTCGAGCGCCTCCTGGTTCCCGCGATAGGCACTCGCCTCGTATTTGTCGAGGCCGACCAGCGCCACGCGCGCGTGCGATTCGTAGGCCTGGCTCATCCGCAGGCCGCCGAAGGTCAGCGCCAGCAAAAACGGCAGCGCGCCGGCCAGCAAGGCGGCGCGCCACTTGTGCGGGCGCACGAGCGCGACCGCAATTGCCATCGGAGCGAGCGCGACACAGAAGGTCAAGGCGGCGACGCCGCCGACACTCGCGACCTGGAGCACGGGCAGGAAGTCGACGAGCGAGTAGCCCATCGCTCCGAAACTGCCGTGCGGAGATACCAGCCCGAGCAGCAGCTCGGCGGTGACCAGCAGCAGTGGATAGGAAAACACCGCCAGCGCTGCGGGAGCGGCGCGCGCGAGCCAGCGTGTGGCGGACACGACGCCGGCATAAATGAGCGCGAACCCCAGCACGAACGCGAGCAGCGCCGGCAGCGGCAACTCGTCATACACATAGACGACGCCGGCCAGCCCGATTGCACGCGCGCCGGCGGCGGCAAAGGCCACCGTAATCGCGCGCGGAGCGCTCAGCGCATAGATGAGCAGGGGAATCGGTGCGAGCAGCGCCAGCGGCCCAACGGGACCGACATCGAGCGAGAGCATGAACATCGAGCCGGTGAAAACCACGGCGAGGATTCCAAACGTCGCGCCGCCGCGCCAGCTCATGTCACGCCTCCGCTCGACGGCGCACGAAAGCCCGCGAGTACGATTTCCACGTTGCGCGCCGCCATCGCGAGAAAGGCGCTGCGCGACATCGCCATGCGCCCGCTTCGATGCAGCAGGGCAAGCCCGTGCAGCTGGGCCCAGAAGGCCATGGCGATCTCGAGCTCATCTCCGGCAGCAAGCCCGCCGGCATCCTGGGCCGCTTTGACGCGGGCCACGATCATCGAACCCACCGGCGATTTGCCGGCGCGAAAATCCCGCGGAAACCGCCGTTCGACGCCGGTGCGCAGCACAAAGCAGGCGTCGAAGCGCGCCGGTTCATCGAGCGCGAACACCACGTAGAGGCGAGCCGCCTGGCGCATCCACTCCAGCGGATCGGTGGCGCGGATCGATTCGGCGCGGCGTTGCCAGGTCGCGAAGGCTTCCCGACCCGCTTCCTTCAGCAGTTCGTCCTTGCTGGCAAAGTGCCGGTACACCGCCATGGGCGACAGGCCCGCGGCGGCGCTCACCGAACGCAGGCTGAAGGAATCGACACCGCCGCGCTCGATCTCTTCGAGGGCGTGGCCGATCAGACGTTGCCGGGTATTCATGTTTACACTGTATACATGAGATCGGAGGCCGATGTATACAGTGTACACATATGCCTGTGGCACACTTGCGCCCCATGACCGGCATCGACCTGCAAACCGAAAACGTCGCCCGCCTGATCCAGCTCGCGCTCGGCCCGGTGTTCCTCATCAACGGCGTCGGCATCACACTCGCCATGCTGACCAGCCGCCTCTCGCGCATCGTCGATCGCGCGCGCACGCTCGAAGCGCAGCGCGAAACCACCACAAACGACAAGTCACTGGCGCACATCGACTTCGACCTGAAAGTCATCGCGCGGCGTGCGCGTTACATCAACGGCGCCATCGCGCTGTCGACGACGTCGGCATTTCTCACCTCGATGGTCGTCATGCTGCTGTTTTCCAGCGAGTTCGTCGGCGCCCGTCTCGGCGGGTACATCGCCGGAACGTTCGCGGCAGCCATGGTGGGTCTTTCCATCGCCTTTCTACTGTTCCTGGTTGAAGTTCGCCTCGCCACGAGATCTTTGCGCATCGGCGGACACATCAGGCCCTGACATGAAATCCCTCGCATTGGCGATCGGCTTGAGTCTGTCAGGTGCGGTCGTCGCCATTGGCCCGAGCGATCGCGACAAGCCGCCGGTCACGGCCGATGTGCTGAATTCGGCCAAACCAGAAGACTGGCGCCGCCCCGATCCGGCGAACACTCTTTATATGGAGCTGGACAGTGGCCGCGTGATCATCGAGCTCGCGCCACGCTTCGCACCGCTGCACGTGGCCAACATCAAGCAGCTCGTCCGCGAGAAATACTTCGACGGCCTCGCGGTCATACGCGTGCAGGACAACTATGTCGTGCAGTGGGGTGATCCGGACGAAAAGCAGACCAACCAGGCCTCGCAGCGCAAGGTCCCCAACGAAACCACGATCGCCTGGGGCAAGGGCTTGCCGCTCGTCAAACTATCTGGCCCTGACGGCTACGCCGCCGAGACCGGCTGGATCGACGGCTTTCCGGTCGCCGTCGAGCGCAAGCCGCCGGGCCAGGCGTGGCTGACTCACTGCTACGGCGTCGTGGGTGTCGGTCGTGGCGATCCGCCCGACACCGGCAGCGGCGCCGAGCTGTACGTGGTCATCGGCCAGGCGCCCCGCCACCTCGATCGCAATATCGTCACTGTCGCCCGCGTACTGCGCGGCATCGAACTCCTGTCTTCGCTGCCGCGCGGTCCCGGCGCGATGGGTTTCTACGACAAGCCCGAGCAGCGCACTCCCATCAAATCCATCCGGCTCGCTTCCGAAGTCCCCGCGGCCGAACGGACCGACCTCGAAGTCCTGCGTACCGACACGCCTTTGTTCCTGCGGTTCGTGGAAGCGCGTCGCAATCGCCGTGAGGGGTGGTTCCTCGTTCCCGCGAACCATATCGACGTGTGCAACGTCAACATCCCCGTGCGGGACGTCCTCAAGCCCTAACTAGCCCCTTCTGTTGCCTTCTCTGCGCGCCTCTGGCAGCAACGGGGCTGGCGAGGTGAAAGCGGTGAATTGAGCGTACCGGCGCGCCTTTGCATGCTCGGATTCCGAGCGTGGAGAGTGCCGAGCCCGCGCGTGGCGCCGAATGCGCAGTGCATCGCCGCGCATCCATTTCTGAAGATATCCATTCGGCGCAGCGCGGGCGAGGGAGCGCGAAGCGCGCTCGAACAGCCAGGAATTCGAGCATTCATAGGCGCGCCGGCCTCTCAACAAACCGCTTTCATCTTGCCATTCCCCGCGTTGCTGCCAGAATTCGCGCCCTATGGGCAGAATCTTCGAAGTACGAAAGCACACGATGTTCGCGCGCTGGGACCGTATGGCCAAGCAGTTCGCGCGCATCAGCAAAGACATCAACATGGCCGTCAAGGCCGGCGGCAGCGACCCCAATTCCAACCCGGCGCTGCGCCGCGCGGTGCAGAACAGCCGCAACCTCAACATGCCGAAGGACAAGGTGGAGGCCGCCATCAAGCGCGCCGCCGGCAAGGACGCCACGGCATACGAACAGATCATTTATGAGGGTTACGCGCCGCATGGCGTGGCCGTCATCGTCGAGGCCGCCACCGACAACCCCACGCGCACGGTGGCTCAGGTACGTGCCAT
>JBDTSV010000031.1:0-16793 GCA_039930985.1 Pseudomonadota bacterium | reverse complement strand
GTGGAGCTGGAGGCGGCCTACGTGTTTTTGCGCCGGCTGGAGAATCGCCTGCAGATGCTCGGCGACAACCAGGTGCACACCATTCCCGCCGACCCGCTGACGCGCGAGCGTCTGGCGATCGCCATGGGCTTCCCCGCGTGGGGTGCATGCGCGGCAGAGCTCGATCTACATCGCACCAGCGTGACCCGCGCGTTCCAGGACGTCATGTTCGCGCGCAACGAGGCTGCTTCGGCTTCGATGCCGGGCGTGAGCGGTATCGTCGAGGCCTGGCTGCGGGGTGCCGAAGGCACCGCGCTTGCCGCCGCGCTCGAGGCGCGCGGCTTCACCGACCCGGCGCGCGCCGCGGCGCTGCTGACCGAGTTCCGCGGCAACTCGACGTTGCGCCGGCTCGATGCGCCGGGGCGCACACGGCTCGACACGCTGATGCCAAGGTTGTTAGTGGCGATCGCCGATCTGCGAATGGCCGAGGCGGCGCTCGCCGGGTCGCAGCAGGTCGACGTGCTGCGACGCGTGCTCCGCATCATCGAAGCCATCGGGTCGCGCTCGGCGTATTTCGCCTTGCTCAATGAAAACGCGCTCGTGCGCGGCAAGCTGGTCGAGCTCGCGGCGCGCGGGGAATTCCTCGCGGCGCAGATCGCCTCGCATCCGTTGCTGCTCGACGAATTGCTCGATGAAAGTTCGGGTGGGTTGCCGGCGCCGCGCGCCGAACTCGAAGCCGAAGTCGCCGCGCGGCTCGCGCACCTGACCGAAGATGAGCCCGAGCGCCAGGTGGAAGTGTTGCGGCAGTTTCAACGCGCCGCGATCTTCCGCGTGGCCATGGCTGACCTGAGCGGCAGGATTCCGCTCATGCGTGTCAGCGACTACCTCACGGAGATCGCGGAGATCATCGTCGCGCAGGCGATGCGGCTCGCCTGGGCGCAGATCACCGCGCAGTTTGGCGTGCCGCAGTCGGCCAACGCAGACGGACCCGGGCGGCGCGCCGTGAAGATCTGCGCCGTGGGGTACGGGAAGTTGGGCGGCAATGAACTTGGCTACGCCTCGGATCTCGACCTGGTGTTCCTGCACGACTCGCGCGCCGAGCCCTCGGAAACCGATGCGGCGAAACCGGTCGACAACCAGGTGTTCTTCATCCGTTTCGCACAACGGGTGCTTCACCTGCTCACCATGCACTCCGCGGCGGGGCGGCTCTATGAGGTCGACGTGCGGCTGCGGCCCTCCGGCAAGGGTGGAATGTTCATCACCCGCATCGGTGCGTTCGTCGAATACCAGGAGAAGGAAGCCTGGACCTGGGAACACCAGGCGCTGTTGCACGCGCGCGCGGTGGCCGGCGATACCGGCCTGTGCGCCGAATTCGAGCGCGTGCGCGTCGACGTGCTCGTGCGTTGCGTGCGCCGCGACTCGCTGCGCGCCGAAGTGCGGGACATGCGCTTGCGCATGCGCAAGGAGTTGTCACGGGCCAAGCCGGGATCGGGCAAGTTCGACATCAAACAGGATGCCGGCGGCACCGCCGACATCGAATTCCTGGCGCAATACTGGGCGCTGCTGCATGCCGCCACCCATCCACCCGTGGTGATGTTTGCCGACACGATCCGTCAGCTCGAGTCGGTGGCGTCGGCGGACCTGGTTCCGCAGGCCAAGGTCGACGTGCTGACGCACGCATATAGACGGTATCGCGAGCGATCGCACCACCGGTCGCTCGAGGCGGCCGACCCGGTGGTCGATGCAGCGGAGTTCGCGCCCGAACGAGCGGCCGTGAGCGCCATCTGGAACGCGACGATGGTCGACTGACCACCTATAATCCGCGCCGTATGCAAGCCACCAAGCCGCTCATCCAGCCCAACGCGCAGAACGAATACAAAGTGGACGCCGGCGACCTGCCGCTCGCGTGCCCGATGCCGGAGATGTATCTCTGGAACTCGCACCCGCGCGTTTATCTGGCAATCGAGCAGACCGGCTGGGCGAAGTGCCCGTATTGCAGCGCTGAGTATCATCTGCAGCGCTGACGCGCCCCATCCATCGCCGCCGAAGCGGTGGTGTCCGTCAACCGAATGGATTGTCGAGCGACGGCGGCGGGGTCGAGAACCACACGGGTTTCTCGGCACCCATGTGGAAGCAATCTTCCAGCCGGATGCCGAATTTCCCGGGTAGATAGATTCCGGGCTCGTTCGAGAAGCACATGCCGGGCGCGAGCGCGGTCCGCTCGCCGTGCACCAGGTTCACGGGCTCGTGGCCGTCGAGCCCGATGCCGTGACCGGTGCGATGCGAGAGCCCCGGCAATTTGTAGCCCGGACCGTAACCCCAATTCACGTACGCAGCACGTACAGCATCGTCGATGCTGCCCGCGGCAACGCCGACGCGCGCAGTTTCGATGGCGATCTGCTGGCCGTCATGCACCTGTTGCCACACCTTGCGCTGCTCGGGCGTGGCCGCGCCGAACACGAACGTACGCGAGATGTCGGATTGATAGCCCTCGACGGTGCAGCCGCAGTCCATGAGCACCACTTCGCCCGGGCGTACTGCCTGGGGCTGGTCCGACCCGTGTGGATAGGCGCTGGCTTCACCCAGCAGGATCAGCGCGAACTCGGGCGCGGCGCCGAGCGCCGCATGCGCGGCGTCCATCATGGCGCCGATGTCTGTCGGCGTCATGCCGGGCCTGATGCGCGGGGCGGTATGGCGATAGGCGGCGATGGTGATGTCTGCCGCCTTCTGCATGAGCGCGAGCTCGGCCGCGGATTTGACCATGCGGCAGCCGCGCACCACGGCCGCGCCACTGCCGATGTCGAGGCGCGGCATGGCGCGGCGCAGCGCGTCCACCGCGAAGAAGCGCACGGTCTCTTCGACCGCCACGCGAGCGGTGACTTTTCGATCGCGAAGGACGCCAGCGACGATGACGAGCGGATCTTCGTCCTCGTTCCACACACGCACCTCGGACGGAACCTTGAGGCTTTCGCGAACGGAAGGCTCTTCGAAATGCGGCGTGACGATGGCGATGGCGCCTTCGCGCGGAAGTATGGCGGCGGTGAGCCGTTCGCTGCGTTGCCAATGTACGCCGGTGAAATAGACCATCGAGGCGCCGGGCTCGATGAGCAGCGCACCGATGCCTTGCTGCGCCATGAGCGCGCGGGCTCTCTCGATCCGCGCGAGATACTCGGCGCCGGCGATCGGCTGCACGTCACCGGTCATGGAACCGAGGCCGACGGCCGCGTCCGCGGCAAAGGCGCGCTGCGGCGCGAGCGCGGCCAGCGCCGCAGCGCCGGCCATGGACAACACTTCGCGCCTGCTGGTTTTCATCTTCGCCTAGTAAGACTGGTAGGACTTCTCTTCGACTATCTTCGAGCCTAACAAGGTGTTCACGCGCTTCTTGATGGCGGCGCGTTCGTCGTTGGTGACGTAGACGGCGCGCGCCAGCTCGATGAACTTCTCGCCGAAATGCCTGGCCCGTTCCTGGTCACGGATATCGTCTTCGATGACCCACAGTGCTTCGTTGACGCGCGTGAGGTTGGCTTCTTCGCTGCCGAGATCGACGGCGGCCGCGCCGGAGTCCGTCCAGATCTTCTCGAGCAGCGCCAGTTCGTGTTTGACGTTTGCGACCTTGGTGGCGTCGCTCATGCGCGCAGCCTTGATGCGCAGGATGGTGATCTTGTCGAGCATCTCGCCGGGGCTGACGGGTACGAGTATGTCTTTCATATGAGCAAGGCTAGCAGCTGATCGAGCTTGTTGCAGACGGCCGTGACTTCAATGAGCTCCATGACGCCGGGCAACTCGATCTTTCGCGTCCACGGAAGTTCGGCTGCTGGTTTGCCGAGGAACTTGCGCGCGGCGTCGTCGTACGCATTCACACACCAGCGGCGCGACTCGTACGGCCCGCTGCGCTGTGGGTTCGTGGCCGCGTACAGCCCGATGACCGGCGTCTCCACCATGGTGGCCATGTGCGCGGGTCCGGAGTCGGGAGTCAGCAGCAAGGTGGCGCGCGCCAGTAAGGCCAGTAGCTGCGGCAGCGTGTCCTTGCCGACCTGGTTCACGAGCGGCACTGGGGTGTGGCTGACGATCGCGGCGGCCATCTCGCGTTCGATCGCCGCCGGTCCGCCGCACAGGATCACGCGCATGCCGTGCTGGCGCACGGCGTGTTCGGCCACCGCGGCATAACGCTCGGGCAGCCAGTTGCGCGCGCGATGACTGGAACAGGCGCTGATCACCAGCGTCGGCTGCGAGTCGGGAATCAATTGCTCGGCATAGGCCCGCGCCGCGGGTGGCAGCGGGATGTCCCAGCGCGGTGGCCGCCGCGCGACGCCGAGCGCGTCGGCGAATCCCATGAAGCTGTCCTGCACGTGTTCGCGCGAACGCTCGGCGATGCGCCGGTTGGTGAACAGCCATTGCAGCTCGCGTGCGCGCGGCCGGTCGAATCCCAGCTTGATAGGCGCGGGAATGCACGCGGCAGTGGCGCTGGCACGGATCGACAGCTGCAGATGCAACAGCAGATCGAACGCGCCGCGACGGCGCATGTCGTCGCGCAGCCGGGAGTACGCGGACAGGCCGGCGGCCTTGTCCACGGTGATAAGCTCCACATCCGGAATGACGCTCATCAATTTCGCTTCGAGTTTGCCGATCACCCACGTGAAGCGCGTGCGCGGCCACGCGTCCTGCAGCGCGCGCAGCAACGGAACCACGTGGCAGGTATCGCCTATGGCCGACAATCGGAGCAGGCAGACTTTTTCCGGTGCATCCATGGGAATGAGTAAATGAAGCGCCACTGGCCGGTGGGAGCGGAGGTCACCGAGGCCGCCTTCGAGGGCGGCCGGATGCTATACGACACCCAACGCACGAGCAATTTCTCGGCGGAGTTCTTCGACCCGGACTATTGGCGCAAGCACGATTCCGTCGAGGGAACTGCGCGCGGCCGCGGCACGACCTGGTTCATCCGCACCGGTGAGAGCAGCTTCGTGCTGCGCCACTACCGGCGCGGCGGGTTGATGGCAAAATTTTCCAAAGACGCCTACCTGTGGCGCGGCGAATCGGAAACGCGTTCGTTTTCGGAGTGGTACCTCACTTACCACCTGCATCGCGCGGGCTTGCCCGTGCCCACGCCGATTGCGGCGCGGTATCGGCGCCACGGCATGTTCTACCGCGCCGACCTCATCACTCAGCGCATCGAGAACAGCGAGCCGCTCGCGGCGCGGCTGCTCAAAGGGCCGCTGCCGCTCACGCAATGGATCGCCGTCGGTCGCTGCCTCCGCCGCTTTCATGACGCCGGCGTGTGTCACGCGGACTTGAACGCGCACAACATCCTGCTCACTCCCGAACAGGTGTATCTCATCGACTTCGATCGCGGCGAGTTGCGCAAGCGCGGCTGGTGGGCCGACACGACGCTGGTGCGCCTGTATCGCTCGCTGGAGAAGGTGACACTGCTGGCCGCGCCCGAAAGTTTTACCGACGAGGACTGGCACTCGTTGCTGGCCGGGTATCGCGAGTCCGCAGGCCTGCCGCAAGCCTCCTTCGTCTGAGGCTCGCGCCGTGCGTTTCGTTTACATCTGCGTCGCCTACCTGATCTCACCGGTTGTCATCGGCGCGCTGGCACTGCGCGGCTTTCGCGATCGCGTGCACTGGAAGGGCTTCTCGCAACGATTCGGGCTCGGAACGAAGGTCTCCAAGCGCAGCATCTGGGTGCACGCCGTCTCGGTCGGTGAAGTACAGGCAGGAGTGCCGCTGGTCGAGGCGTTGCTCAAGCGCTTTCCGGACATTCCCCTGGTGCTCACCACGGTGACCCCGACGGGACGCGGTCGCGCGGAGGCTTTGTTCAAAGGCCGCGTCGATGTGCGCTACGTGCCCATCGATCTTCCGGGTTCGGTGCGGCGATTCTTCCAGCGCGTGCAGCCGCAGCTCGCCGTGATTCTCGAGACGGAGATCTGGCCCAATCTTTACCACCGTTGCGGGCGGCTCGGCGTACCGCTGGTGCTGGCCAGTGCGCGCATCTCGCCGCGCTCGGTAGCGAGTTATCGGCGGTTGGTGGGTCTGTTTCGCGAGACCCTGTCGCATGGCATCTTCATCGCCGCCCAGAGCCCGGCGGATGCCGAGCGCTTCATCTCGATCGGCGCGAGCCCGGCGCACACGCACGTCGTTGGCAACATCAAGTTCGATTTCGGCTATCCACCCGATCTGGAAGCCCGTGGCCATGAATTGCGCCGCTTGTTGGGCGTGCATCGCCCGGTGTGGGTGGCCGGCAGCACGCACGCGCACGAGGAAGACATCGTCATCGCCGCGCATGCACTGATTCGCCAGCGATTCTCCAACGCGCTGCTGGTGCTCGTGCCGCGTCATCCGCCGCGATTCGCCGAAGTGGCCGCCTCGATCCGCAACCAGGGATTTCGCGTCGCCACGAGAACCGGCGGTGGCACGGTGGCGCCCGACACGGAAGTGTTCCTGCTCGACACGCTCGGCGAATTGCCGCCGTTCTATGCCGCCGGCGACGTGGCGTTCGTGGGCGGAAGCCTGGTGCCCATCGGCGGCCACAACCTGCTCGAGCCCGCCGCCCTGGGGCTGCCCATCGTCGCAGGTCCGCACAATTTCAATTCCGCGGATATCGCCCGCATGCTGGTCGAGCGCGGTGCGGTGCGCCTCGTGCACGACGCGGCGACTCTGGCGGCGGTGGTGGGTGACTTGTTGGCCGACCCGACCGCGCGCGCCACCATGGGTGCGCGCGGTCGGGAAACAGTCGGCAACAACCGCGGCGCTGTGGCGCGCCTGATGAAGTTCCTGGAACCGTTGTTGCCCTAACTATTACTGCGCCGGCGGCGTGACCGTGGGCGGATTCGCCGGCGGCGGCGGAGTCTCCAGCCAGCCGTTCACGTCCTCGAGCGCCTTGCGATCGAGGATGCCTGCGGCCTGTTTGAGCGTCAGCACGTTGAGCATGTAGTCGTAACGGCTGCGCGAGTAGGCGGTCTGGGCGGCAACCAGCGTGCGGCGCGCGGCCAGCACGTCCACCGCGGTGCGCGTGCCCACGTCGTAGCCAGCTTCGGTCGCACGCAGTGCGGTCGCCGAAGACTCCAGCGCCTGCTTGAGCGCTTGCACGCGTGAGATTTCCGACATGACGCCCAGATAGGCGTCGCGCGCGGTCCGCTCGGTCGCTCGCGAGGTGAACTCGACGCGTTGCTTCGCGGCCTGCCAGAGGTATGACTGCTGACGCACGCGCGACTGCGTACCGCCGCTCGCCCAGATGGGCACCGTGACCTGGATGCTGACGGACTTGTCCGTGTCGCTTTCACGGTTGGAGGGCGCGGTATCGCCGTCGAAGCGGCCGGGGACAGGGCTGAATTCCTGAACATCATTGCTCTCGCTGTGCGAGCGCCCCAACACCAGGTCGACGCTCGGCAGATGACCGCCGAATGCGATGCGCACGTTGTCGCGGGCGATGTCCGCGCCGAGGCGGCTCGAGGTCAGCGCCAGGTTTTGCTCCATCGAGGCCTCCACCCATTTTTGCGGGTCAGCAGGTTCCGGAATGGCAAGTGGCATGGTGCCGCGCGGCGTCGCCAGCACCTGATACTGCATGTCGGTGATCTCGCGCAGGAACTCCTGCGCGGTGGCGAGCTGGCGCTTGGCGGCAATGAGATCTGCGGCAGCGGTGTCACGCGCGGCGCGTGCTTCCTGCACGTCGGTGATCGCGATCAGGCCGACTTCGAAGCGCTTGTCGGCCTGCTCCAGCTGGCGCGAAATGGCATCGAGGGAAGCCTCCTGGGCCTGCACGTTGTCCAGCGCGGCGAGTACGTCGAAATAGCGAGTGGATACGCGCAGCGCGAGATCCTGCTGGGCCACACCGTAGTCGGCGTCCGCCTGCGCGGCGATTCGTCCGGATTGCTTGAGCGAAACCAGACCACCCCACGAAAAAATGGTCTGCCGCAACTGCACCTGCCAGCCGGAACTGGTGGGGGCGAAGCTGCCTGCGGAGCTCTGCTGAAACAGGATGTCGCGAGTCGGGTCGTTCGGATCGACGATGCGCTGCGAGCCGAGCGATGACGAGTCGCCCTCATCCTTCTCGTGGTTGTATGAGCCGTTGATCTGCGGCAAGTACGCGGCCCAGGCCTGCGGCCGCGCCTCGCGAGTTGCTTTGCGCTGGAACTCGGCCGCGCGGACGGTCGGGTCGTTGACCACGGCTTGGTCGAAAATCGTGAGCAGGTCTTCGCTCGAAGCAGTGAAAGAGACCAGGCAACCCAGTCCCAAAGCAAGTAAACGGCGCATTAATAAGAGTCCTCTTTAGTGTTGTAGCTCACTATATCACCTGCCATCACAGTCGAAATAACGGCCTTCGAACGACCTTAGACGATTCAGTACTGGGGAACGGTTGCATCCACCAGCTGACTCCACGCGGAAATCCCGCCAGACAGATTGGCAACGTCCGTAAATCCCTGCTTCGCGAGAAAATGAGCCACCCGCATGGACCGGCCGCCAGCGTGGCACATCACGATGGTCTCGTTTGCGGGCGAGAGCTCGGATAGACGGGCCGGCAGCTCGTTCATTGGCACATGTACGACGCCTGGAATGCTCGCAAGTTGCAGTTCCCAGTCTTCGCGCACGTCCAGGACCAGCGGATTTTCTCCGCGGTCGCGTCGTTCCTTGAGCTCCTCCACCGAAATCTCGCGAATCATGTTGATCCGAAAATAGAACTAGAACTGAAAGGGCTCGGGACGCCTGGCATTGTCGAGCGCGTCCACCGCCGTCTCGAACAGGCCGGTGCTGTTCCAGGCGGTTTCGGCAGTTCGCGTGACCAGCAGGGCCTCTTGCGGCAGACGGTCGCCGACCACGACGAATAGCTTGCCGCCCAGGCCTAACGCACGGGCAAAGCGATCGTCGTACAAGGGAAGGGCGCCACACACCGCAATGAGCGCATAGTCCTTTCCCGTATCCAAGTTGAAAGTGTCACCCGCGACCACCTCCACCTGGCCGAAACCGGCACGCTTGAGATTGACGCGGCTTGCCGCGGCGAGCGCGGCGTCAATTTCGATGGCGCGTACGCTCGCTCCCATGGCCGAGAGGCACGCGCCCACGTACCCCGTGCCCGAGCCGACCACCAGCGCGCGCATTCCCGCTCGCGCGTCCAGTGCCTGCAGGAGCCGTCCCACAACTTTCGGTGCGAGCATGTGCTGCCCGGCGCGCAACGGGATGTCAGTGTCGGCAAAGGCGACCTCGACGTAGCGCTCGGGAACGAAAAACTCGCGCGGCGTACGACGCATGGCGTCGAGCACACGTTCGTCGAGCACGTCCCACGCACGCACTTGCTGCGTGATCATCTGGCCGCGCGCGAACTCAGTCTGCATGAGCAACTCCTGCAATCGGGATGCTACTTATTCTGCCCGAATTGAGCGTTCCTGCGTGCTTCGTTTCGTCGCGGAACTGGTCGTCACATCGCTTATTTTTATGGTTAATGTCGAATGAGAGGGCGATGGGATAGGGCTATTCTGCCGTCGGGCAGGGAAGCCGCGCACAACAAGGCGCCACTAATAACAGCGCCAAGAAATTACGGGATAACGCTTCGGGATGTCGATTTTAGGGCTGATCTGCGTGCTGCTCGCACTCGTCGCGACGCTGCTCTTCGTGCTGTTTATATTTCAGCGGCGCGATTTGCGGGCGATCTCCGAATTGTCGCTCTCGGTTCAGCGCGCGATCAGTGGCGAGCGTCTGCCGCAGCGCATCGAAATCGACGCTGAACACGAGAGTCAGCTCGACGTTCAGGCGCTGGGCGTATCCGTGAACCAACTATTGCTGCGCGCCTCGCGCACCAGTGGCCGCGAAAAAGCCGGCCCCAAACTGTTCACCGAACTCGGCGAACGCATCCACGAAGCCGTGCTGGTGCATCGGGAAGTCATTCTTTACGCCAACAGCCAGTTCGCGAGCTTCGTCGGTGTCGACCGCGTCGAGCTCATCGATCGCAGGCTGTCGGACCTGGTCGCGCCCGAATATGCCGAACTGGTCGGCGAAAACCTGCGCCGACGCCTGGCCGGTGCGCATGGCGCGGAGCGCTTCGAAGTCGAGATGGTCGGCCTGCAGGGCCAGGTGAGCCTGCTCGAACTAACTACCGCGCAGATCGACTTCGAAGGGGCGCCGGCGCTGCTGGTGACCGGCGTCGAGGTGATCCCCACGAAGAAGCTGCGCGCCCTCGCGAGCGGCAAGATCGACGAGAAGGAAGCCGCGGCGCGCGCCGCGATGGTGGCGCCGCCGTTACCGCCGCCACCACCGCCCGTGCCGCCGTTGCAGGTGTTCGCCATGGAGTCGCTCGGCGAGGCCATCGTCACCACCGACATCGACGGGCGCCTGGTGTATCTCAATCCGGCGGCCGAGAAGCTGTTGGGTGTGGCAAGTTTCCAGGCGATCGGCCGGCTGCTCGAAGAAGTCGTTGGGCTGATGGATCAGAACGACCGCAAGCTCCTGTCGGAACCGATCAGGGAAGCAGTCAGCGGCGGCAACGGCACGCCGACCAATCTGAGTCGTCGCGCGGTGTTGCTCGGCAAAGCCTCCGGGGAGGAGCGCGCCATCGAGCTCGCAGCATCGCCACTGCGCGGTGAGAGCGGCGAGCTCGTCGGCGCGGTCATCCTGATGCATGACGTCACCGAGTTGCGCGGCCTGCACCGGCAGATGTCGTACCAGGCAACGCACGACGCGCTCACCGGACTCGTGAACCGGCGCGAGTTCGAGCGCCGACTCGACGAGTCGGTGGAAGCGGCGCGTCGTGGCGAAGCGTCACACATGCTGTGTTACCTCGACCTCGACCGATTCAAGATCGTCAACGACACCAGCGGACACCTGGCTGGCGACAGCATGCTGCGCGAAGTCGCCAAGCTGCTGCGCGAGGCGGTGCGCGATTCGGACACGGTCGCGCGCCTGGGTGGTGACGAGTTCGGCATGTTGTTGGTCGGCTGCCCGCTCGACAAGGCGCGGCAAATCGCCGACGACGTTTGCCGCTCGATCGCCGCATATCGTTTCGTCTGGCACGATCGCGTGTTCAACATCGGCGTCTCGATCGGGCTCATCGAGATCGGCCGTGAAGCCGGTAGCGTGGAGCAACTGCTCGCTGCCGCGGATTCGGCCTGCTACGTCGCGAAGAAAGAAGGCGCCGGCCGGGTGTCGGTGTATTCAGCGCGCGACGAGGCGCTGGCGCGCAGCAGCGGCGAGATCGAGTGGCTGCAGAAATTGCAGGTCGCGCTCAAGGAAGAACGCTTCACGTTGTATTACCAGCCTATCGTGGCGGCGTACGGCGGCGAGACCGACGGCCCGTCGATGGAGGTCTTGCTGCGCATGATCGACGAAAACGGCGCCGAGATCGCGCCGCTCGAATTCGTCGCGGCCGCGGAACGTTATCGGCTGATGGCCTCGGTCGATCGGTGGGTGGTGCAGACGACGCTGGCGGCGCTATCGCGCAACGCGTTCCAGCTGGCGCCGGAGCGCAGCGTCGCCATGAATATTTCCGGCCAGACTCTCGGCGATCCGCTGTTCCTCGAGTTCGTGGTGGAGTGCCTGGACAGCACCGGCGTGTTGCCGGGGCAGGTGTGCTTCGAGATCACCGAAAGCGCGGTCATCGGCAACATGGAATCCGCGCGCCGCTTCGTCGGCGTGCTGCATGGCATGGGCTGCAAATTCACCATCGATGATTTCGGCTCGGGCGTGGCGTCGTTCTCGAGCCTCAAGAATCTGCCGCTCGACTACCTGAAGCTGGACGGTTCGTTCATGCGCAACCTGGCGCAGGACACGGTCAGCCAGACCATGGTGACCGCGATGATCAAACTCGCGCGCACGCTCAATTTCAAGATCATCGCCGAGCAGGTGGAAGACAGTGCCGCGCTCGATGTGGCCCGCAGGATGGGCGTGGACTTCGTGCAGGGATTCGTGATCGCGCGGCCGGCGAAGCTCGGGCTCGCGGCCTGACGACTCATTAACTAACAAGATTGCAGATTCGGGAGACTTCAGATGTCAGTCGCACAAAGCCACGGCGGCGCACCCTGCCGCTTCCGGGGGCACCACCCGACGGTGGCGCGTCCCGCGTCGCGAATCTCGATAGCGAGCACCGGCACGCGCAAGCGCGCCGGCATGTGGTGCGCAGAGACTCGACGCGGCCTGCGTGCCAGCAGCCGACCCCGGCTGCGTGATTCGCGCGGCAGGCGTCCGGCGGCGCGCAATACTCCGCCACGCAAGACCTCCTAGTCGGCACGCCCGATCTCGGCGAATAATCCGGCCTCTGACATCGTCGGGGGCCGAATGCAATTGCCGACTGAAATTCGCGGATGCGTGATCCGGCCGTGGATGCCGGCTGACAAACACAGCCTCATCGCCAACGCCAACAATCGCGCCGTGTGGCGCAATCTCGCCGATGTCTTTCCGCATCCTTATACCGAGGCCGATGCGGACGCCTGGCTGCGCATTGCGGCCACGCCAGGCCGCAACGTCAGTCTGGCCATTGCGCTCGACGGGCAGGCGGTGGGCGGGATCGGCGCCCGGGCCGGCGATGGAATTTTTGCGCGCACTGCGCACTTCGGTTACTGGCTCGGCGAAGCGCACTGGGGACGCGGTATCGTGACGGCGGCCGGGCGCGCGATGCTCGGGCATCTGGCGGAGGACGCGCGGTTCGTGCGTCTCGAAGCGCCGGTCTTCGAATGGAACCCGGCCTCGATGCGCGTGCTCGAGAAACTCGGATTTGAACGTGAAGCGCTGCTGCGCAAGAGTGTCACCAAGGACGGGCAACTCATCGACAGCGTTCTCTACGCCCGTCTGCTCAATCACTGAAGGTGAAAAACGATGCTGAAAACCTACCATGGCAGCTGCCATTGCGGCGCGGTGAAATTCGCGGCCGACATCGACCTGGCGCAGGGCACTAACAAGTGCAATTGCAGCGTCTGTACCAAGACGCGCAACTGGAACGTCATCATCAAGCCCGATGCCTTTCGGCAGATTTCCGGGGTGGAGTCCCTCAGCGACTATCGTTTCGGAACCAGGCAGGGCTCGCACCTGTTCTGCAAGATCTGCGGCGTGCGAACCTTCGAGCGCGGTCACCTCAAGGAAATCGGCGGCGACTACGTGTCGATCAAGCTCGCCAGCCTCGACGACGTCGATCCGGGCGAGCTGTTCTCGGCGCCGGTGCGTTACGCCAACGGACGCGATAACAAGTGGTGGGAACCTCCGGCGGAAACACGCCATCTTTGACTGGGCGTTTTTGACTTGATGGCACGACGCGCCTAGCTTTGCGCCACCCGCCAGGAGTGCCCATGCGCAAAATTCTGTTCGCAGCCTTGTTCGCCAGTGTCGTTGCCGTCGCGGCGCCAACGGAAAAGCTGGCCATGGTGAAATCCGCCGACGGCATGGACATCGCGTATGAGACGCGTGGCAAGGGCGACATCGCCGTGGTGCTGGTGCACGGCTGGTCATGCGATCGCAGCTATTTTCACTATCAGCTCAAAGCGCTCGCGGAAAAATACCGAGTGGTCGCGGTCGATCTGGCCGGCCACGGAGACTCTTCGCTCGGCCGCAAGGACTCGACCATCGCGTCGTTCGGTCAGGACGTCGCCGCGGTGGTCAAAAAGCTGGATCTCAAACGGGTCGTGCTCGTCGGTCATTCGATGGGTGGTGACGTGGTCGTCGCGGCAGCACGCCTGCTCAAGGGCCGCGTCGCCGGTCTCGTCTGGATCGACGACTACAAGGATCTCGGACCGCCAAGTTCCAACGCGGAAATCGAGACTTTCGTCGCGAAGTTCCGCGCTGACTTTCCGGGTACCACGGATGCGTTCGTGCGCAGTCTGTTCCGCCCGGACGCGAACCCGTCGCTGGTGAGGCAGATATCGCGCGACATGTCCTCGGCGCCGCCGCTGGTGGGCACGACGTCGCTCGCGTCGTCGTTCAAGTACGCCCGCGAAATGCCCGGCGCGCTGGCCGAGCTCAAACTACCGGTCATTGCCATCAACGCCGACAATGGCCCGACCGACCGGGTGTCGCTCGCCAGGCATGGCGTGAAAGCGCGCGTGATGGTGGGCTCGGGTCATTTCCTCATGCTCGAGAACCCGCAGAAATTCGAAACGTTGCTCGAATCCTCGATCCGGGAACTCACGGTGAAGCCTAAGCAATGACCGTGGCCGCCGACAGCGACCAGCTATTCGCGGGCTCGATACCCGAAATCTATGACACGCATCTCGTACCGCTGATTTTCGAGCCGTATGCGGTGGACCTTGCTGCCCGCCTCGCGTCCAAGCCGCTCGCCAATCTTCTCGAACTCGCCGCCGGTACCGGCGTGGTCACGCGACATCTGGCTGCGACGCTCAATCCCGACGTGGCCATCGTCGCCACCGATCTCAATCAGCCGATGCTCGATCGCGCTTGTGCCGTGGGCACGGCGCGCAGTGTCGAATGGCGGCAGGCCGATGCGCTGCAACTGCCGTTTGGCGATGCGGTGTTCGACGCGGTGGTGTGCCAGTTCGGCGCGATGTTCTTTCCGGACAAGGCGCACGCATTCGCCGAAGCGCGGCGCGTGTTGCGGCCCGGCGGCGTTTTAATCTTCAATGTCTGGGATCGCATCGAAGAAAACGAATTCGCCGCAACCGTGTGCGACGCGCTCGCCGGGATGTTTCCCGACAATCCGCCGCGCTTCATGGCTCGTGTGCCGCATGGCTATCACGATCGTCCGACGATAGAGCGCGATCTCGCGCAAGCAGGCTTCGCCAACAATCCTGAAATTCAGGTGGTCACGGCGCGAAGCCGGGCAGCGACACCACGCATTCCCGCGATGGCGTATTGCCAGGGAACGCCGTTGCGAAGCGAGATCGAGGCGCGGTCCGTCGATCGCCTGCGGGAGGCCACGGATGTCGCTTCCGCGGCGATTGCCACGCGCTTTGGCCAGCACGTCGTTGACGGCAGGATCCAGGCGCTGGTGATTACCGTCAATTCCTGAGCGTGCGCCTCAGGCCATTTTGCCGATCACGCGCACCATGCCACGATTCCCGTGCTCGACGCGCGTTTCGAAGCCGATGGTTTGAAGGCTGGCGACCACGCGTTCCGCTGCCAGGCGCAGCTTGCGATAGCTGCTCACCCTGGTTTCCCAGGCGTCACCAGCGCGCTCGTGCAGGATGTCGTGCACCACCACCGTGTCCTCTTCGTATTCCAGGAAGCAGGTGAGGATGCGACGCTCGTCGCTGCGTATGGGAATGAAGCGCGCTTCGTCCTTGAGCGGTTCGCTGTAGTCGCGAAACGAAAGCACGAATTGTCCGCCGGGAGCCAACGCCTCGTGCACTTCCTGCACCAGGAAGTCGACATGCGTGTGTTCCGGTAGATGGGTGAGCGTATCGCCCATGCACAACACGGCGGCGGCCTTGGCGGTGAGATGCGAACGGAAAGACAGCAGGTCGTCGGCGACGGTTTCGACCGACAGGCCGCTCGCATGACGGTCGAGTTCCGTGAGCAGTTCCGGGGAGCTGTCGATGGCGAGCACACGCATCCCCGCGCGCGCGAGCGGAATGGCGTGCACGCCGAAGCCGGCGCCAAGGTCGGCAACCAGTGCGCCGGCGGACAACTGCAAATTCAGATCGTCGATCTCGGATTTGCCGGCATCGAACCCGGACTCGGCGCCGCCCGCCATCCAGGAATAGACGGGGGCCAGCAGTTGCGAGTAGTGGTCGCTGATCGAGCTCATGTTTCGCCAAATTCTCCCGCTCTAACCAAGGCGTTCGGGCGCGCCAATACCGTGGCGATGACCGGCGATACGCGGCTATCTGACTTCGTTTTCCAGCGGGCCGCCGATGGTGTGCGCGCTTGCGTTCGCGGCGCGCGAAATCCCCAGCTTCTTCATGCGGTGGCGCAAGGTGGCGGGCTTCAACCCCAGCTTGAGCGCCGCGCCATGACTTCCTTCGATGACCCAATGCGTCGAATCGAGCACCCGAAGAATGTGCTCGCGCTGGATTACATGCAGCCCGGTGCTCAGGGTGTCGTCGAAGTCCACGGGGCCGGCAAGCGCGGCGCGCGGCGCCGCCGCCGTATCACCCGCTGCCGCCGCGACCAGCGCGGCGCGTTCGAGCGGCGGCGTAGTCGCGAGCAGATCCTTGGTGATTTTCAATGTCGGGGTGTCCTGCGTCACCAGCGCGCGCTCGACCAGATTGGCGAGTTCACGGATGTTTCCTGGCCAGGCGTAGTTGGCGAGCTCGGCGAGCGAAACCGGGTCGACGCTTTCGACACTGCGTCCCAGGCGCCGGGCGTATTTCTGCACGAAGTTTTGCACCAGCAGCGGAATGTCTTCTACCCGCGTGCGCAGCGGCGGCAGGTCGATGGCGAAAATAGCGAGCCTTTGATACAGCTCGTCGCGAAATTCGCCGTCGCGCATCTTCTTGCGCAAGTCGCGGTCCGTGGAGGCGATGATGCGTACATTCAGATCGACGCCGGGGAGATTCGCCAGCAGCCGCTCCTGCATTTCAGGGTTCAGTGCGCCCACTTCTTCGAGAAACAGCGTGCCACCATTGGCGAGAGCCGCTGTCTGTGGAAGGGCGTTGAGTTGCGCATCGATGAATAGCGCCGCGCAGTCCAGCTTCACGAATGGCTTTGCGGCCCGGCTGCTGGTGGCGTGAATGGCACGCGCGACCAGTTCCTTGCCGGTTCCGGCTTCTCCTCGCACCAGCACGCCGGCGGCGGTTGCCTGCGACGCATGGCGAATTTCCTCGACGACGCGCCGATGCGCGGCGCTGACGCCGACCATGGCTTCGACATCGTGGCTGGCGGCAATCTCCGCGCGCAGCTGGCGTCTCTGCCCGCGCAACAGCGCGCGCTCGCGCTTGACGTGCACC